>CAZOLL010000330.1:0-5249 GCA_964580365.1 uncultured Phycisphaeraceae bacterium | reverse complement strand
CTGCTTGCGGTACTCGGCGAAGGCCGCGCAGATGCCCTCGCGCGTCAGGCCGTATTCGAAGTCCGGACGGAACTCCCGGATCCTCCGCTTGAAGAAGTCCGACGACTGCGGGAGCACCGGCGCCACGTTGTCGATCGAGACGAACGTGAGCAGCCGGTAGGGGCCGAACACGCGGAACAGGAACCACGGGTGCGGGTTGGTCGCGACGTCGCCGGTGAGGATGCCGACCAGCTCGTACACGCCCTTCCGCTTCGCGTAGACGCCGGCGCCCTTGAAGTCGCGCGCGACGTGTGAAGTCCAGCGGAACCACTCGTCGACCTCGAGCAGGTCGCCATACTGCCCGTCCCAGAACAGGTGGCAGTCGATCATCTGCGGGCGATGTTCGGGGTCGTCCTCGACCACCTGGATCCAGAGGTCCTCGTCCGGCTGCGCCGCGTCGGCGGCGAAGGTCGCGTACTGCAGGCGGGTGCTCTTCGCGTGGAGGAGGGCGAGGTTCTCGGTGCGGTGGTCGATCATCGCGTCGTCGAGGATCGGCGTGCCCTTGAACCAGTAGACGAAGGGGACCTCGGCGATCTGCAGGTCGTCACCGTTCAACGCGACGATGCCGTCCTCGGTCGCGAGCGCGTAGCGTTCGGCGCCCGCGATCTGCAGATGGACCAGGTTGTTCGGGGTGGGGGTGCCGCACCCGGCGAGCGCGAGGAGCGCGCCGAAGAGAGGCGCGATCGATCGGACCCGACGCCGCCGCATCACGTGAATCCCCGCGAAGATGGTGGAGTGCGGAACCGTACCGGGGTGCGGAAGAGGCGTCAACGACGGCGCCTCGAGCGGCGATCACGGCGTCGCGCGCGAAACGAACCCGGGTTTTCCCCGAACGGTGCGGCGGGTCGCGACCCACACGGAACGAGTGGCGGAACGGATGACCGAATCGGACTCGGACGAACGGCTCCTCGACGGCGCCCTCACCGGCGACCGCCAGGCGTTCTCCCGATTGCTCGATCGGTACCTGTCTCCGCTTCGCCGCTTCCTGTTCCGGCTCGGAGCCGCCGAACCGGAGCTCGACGACCTGACCCAGGAGGTGTTCGTGGTGGTGATCCGCGGTCTGAAGACGTTCCGCCGGGACGCGCGCTTCTCGACGTGGCTGTTCGGCGTCGCGGTGAACGCGTTCCGATCCGCGCGCCGCAAGACGGCCACCGCGGAACGCGCCGCGCCGACGGAGCGGGACGACGCGGCGATCTCCGCGGTGGAGGACCCGTCACCGTCGCCCGACGCGAGCGCGGAAGCCGCGGAGCACGGCTCGCGGCTCTTCGCGCTGCTCGCGCGCCTTCCGCTGCAGCTGCGCGAAGCGTTCGTCCTGCGCCACGTCGAGGGGATGGAGCCCGCGCTCGCGGCGGAGGTCATCGGAGTGCCGGAAGGCACGCTGCGTCGCCGCGTGTTCGAAGCGCGCGAGCGCCTGCGCCAGTGGCTCGACGTCGCGGAGGCCGCGCGATGACGCCCGATCGCGATCCGCTCGACGAACTCGCCGACGCGCTCTCGCGGCAGGAGCCCGCGGCGCCGCGCGCGGGGCTGCGCGACGATTTGCTGGCGGTGTTCTCGCGTGAGACAGCGCCCGTGCGCGTGCTGCGCGTGAGACGCGCCGCGGCGCTCGCCGCGGCAGCGGCGGCCGTGCTGATCGTGGCGCTGTTGTTGTTCCGCGGCGCGGGCGAGCGGATCTCGCCGCTCGCCGGGCGCGAAGACGGAGCAGTCGCCGACCTGCTCGACCGCATCGAGCGGCTGCGCCGCGAAGTGGACGACCTCGACGTCGGCGTGGCGGCGGTCGACCCGCTGCCGAGAGACCCCGCGGTCTTCGATGCGTCGAGCGCCTCGCCCACGGCCGACGTTGCGGCCGACGCCGTTGCGTTGGCCGACGACGAGGTGCGCGCGCTCGAGGCGACGGGTCGCGACCCGGCGCTGCTGCGGCTGATCGCCGCGCGGACCAGCGAGGCGTTCGACCGCGAGGTCGCGACGCGCGGCTACCGCGAACTGTTGAGGGACTACCCCGAGAGTCCGGCCTGTGAATCGGCGCGCGCGCGCCTCGAAGCGCTCGCGCGCTGAACCGGACCTCGAACTGATCGAACGCTGAATCGAACCAAAGGAGACCTACGATGCATCTCGGACGGATGGGAACGGTTGGATGGACTCGTGCTGCGCTCGGCCTCGCTCTCTGCTTCGCCCCGGCGGCGGACGCTCGCGCTGCCGGCGCCTCGGTGGGGCACGTGACGATCCAGGTGCGCAACGAACCGGGCTACTCCGCCGGCGAGGTGGCGCGACTGCTCGCCAACACTGCATACCTCGGATCGGTCGTCGTCGGCGCGGCGCCGCTCGAGACGATGGGCTCGGACCTGCCGGACGGCGCTGCGTTCGTCGGCGCCGAGTCGCCGACCAACGAGATCCTGACGATCACGGTGTACGCGAACAGCGAGCAGCGCACGAAGTCCGTGCTCGACGCGCTGATCGCCAACCTGAAGACGATCCTTCCGGGTGAACGGCAACGCCTCCAACAGGAGCTCGAGACCGCGGAGCAGCGCTTCGCGGACGCAACCGAAGCGTTCGCGCGCGCGGACAAGAAGCGCACCGAGCTGATCAAGAGCAAGGATGGCGGCGACCCGGGCGAGCTGCGCGCGCAGGTCTCGCAGTGGCTCGCGACGGCGCAGCAGGACTACCAGGGCTCGCAGATGAACCTCGCGAAGTCGCAGGCGATCCACGACTACCTCGTCGAGGCGATCGCGAAGGAGCCGAAGGACTCGTCGGGCAACGCGAGTGAAAAGGAGAGCATGGAGGTCGCGAACCTGCGGGCCCAGATCAAGGAAGCGGAAGATCAGCTGAAGTCTCTGCAGGAGCAGCTGAAGCCGGAGCATCCGCAGTTGAAGGTCGCGAACGCCGCGCTCGACAACTTGAAGACATTGCTCGCCGCGAAGCAGGACCAGCAGAACGCGAGTCGCCGCTCTCGGCGCTTGGATCTAGAGCGCGAGCTGTTCAACAACGACCGCGACCTCGCGCTGATGAAGGGCCGCCTCGCGTCGCTCCAGGAGCTGATCACGAAGTACCAGCAGCAGAGCCAGGAGCTGATGCTGCGCGTCGCGACGTGGGAGGCGGTGGACATGGACCAGCGCCGCGCTCTCGAGCGGCTCGACCGCACGCGTCAGGAGCTGGAGGGCATGCGCGACCGCTCGCACCGGTACGCCGCCGGAGCGTGGCTCCAGGTGATCGCCGGGCCGACGGTCGAAGGTCCGAAGGGGATCTGAGCGGGGGGCCGTCACCGGTCGCCGGTGAAGGCTCCACGCATCGGCGCGGGAACTCGCGCGAAACTACCGGCGGCGGGGCGGGAGCGCAGGTTGCTCGCCCCGCCGCCGTGCTTCCCGCGCCGACCGACCCCCGTCTCGCTTCCAACCCGGTGCGCGCGATCCTGCCGCTCGTGGGCGGGACGCCGCTGCTCGATCTCGCGCTGCGCGTCGACGGCGCGCCGCTCCGCGTGTTCGCGAAGTACGAGAGCCTGAACTTCACCGGGAGCATCAAGGACCGCATGGCGGCGCACATCCTCGGCGTCGCGTACGCCGACGGCGCGATCGCCCCGGGCGACGAGATCGTCGAGGCGTCGAGCGGCAACACCGCCATCTCGTTCGCCGCGATCGGGCGCGCGCTCGGACACCCGGTGCGCATCTTCATGCCCGATTGGATGAGCGCGGAGCGCAAGGCGATCCTGCGCGCCTTCGGTGCGACGCTCGTCGAGGTGTCGGCGGCGGAGGGCGGGTTCGTCGGAAGCGTGGAGCGCGCACGCGAATGGGCGGCGTCGCGGCCGCGCTCGTTCGCGCCGCGTCAGTTCGAGAACTCCGCGAACGTCGCCGCTCACGCGCTGGGCACGGGGAAAGAGCTGCTCGAACAGATGGCGGCGGTCGGATGCGAACCGAATGCGTTCGTCGCCGGCGTCGGAACCGGCGGAACGGTGATGGGCGTCGCGCGCGCGATCACCGCGCAGCGACCGAGCGCGAAGATCCACCCGGTGGAGCCGCGCGAGTCGCCGATCCTCTCGCTCGGACGCCACAGCGGTCACCATCGGATCCAGGGCATCTCGGACGAGTTCGTTCCTGCGATCGTCCGGCTCGACGAGTTGGCGGCGCCGATTGCCGTCTCCGACGGCGATGCCATCCGGATGGCGCAGCGTCTCGCTCGCGAGCTCGGGCTCGGAGTGGGAATCTCGTCCGGCGCCAACCTGATCGCCGCGATCGAAGCGGCGAGGGCGCTCGGCTCCGACGCCGTGGTCGCGACCGTGTTGCCGGACAGCCACAAGAAGTATCTGAGCACCGACCTGTTCCGGGACGAACCGGCGCGGCCCGACCACTGGACCGATCGGGTTCGGCTCGAGGGGTATCGCGCCGTGCCGTGGCCGTGCCCGTGCCGGGCCGAGCTCTCGTGCCGCGCGCTGACCGGCCCGCCGGGAAACTGAACCGCGCGCAAACTGCACTGCAACCTGGACCGCCGCCTGCGGTTCAATGGCCGTCCCGTCGAGTGTTCGCCGGAGGCTGCCGTGTCGATCGCGTTGCTGGTGGTGGTGTCGCTGCTGCTTCAGGTTCCGGATCCGCTCGCCCCGCTTCCGGCCGATCGGTGGACGCTCGAATCCGCGCGCCACCTCCTCGACCGCGCGGGCTTCGGCGGCACGCCGGACGAGATCGTCCAGCTCCACGCGCTCGGAATCGAAGGGGCGATCGAGTCGCTGCTCTCCCCGCCGCAAGGCGCCGTCGTGCCGTTCGAAGCGGAGCGCAAGTACCGGCGCCCCGACGCGGCGATGCGCGCGAACGCGACCGAGGCGGAGCGCCGCGCGATGCGTCAAGAAATGGCGCGCGAAGATCGCATCCAGGCCGAGGAGTACCGCGACTACTGGCTGCGTCGCATGATCGCCGGCGAAGCGCCGCTCGCGGAGAAGCTCGCGCTGTTCTGGCACGGGTTCTTCACCTCGTCGCAGCGCGACGTGAGGAACTCCTTCTTCATGGCGCGCCAGATCGACTCGTACCGCGTCGAGGGGATGGGGTCGTTCCGCGCGCTCTTGCACTCGGCGTCGAAGCAGCCCGCGATGCTCGCGTACCTCGACAACGACAAGAACCGTCGCGGTCACCCGAATGAGAACTTCGCGCGCGAGGTGATGGAGCTCTTCACCCTCGGCCCCGGCAACTACACCGAGCAGGACATCCAGGAGGCGGCGCGCGCGTTCACCGGCT
>CAZOLL010000329.1:0-5251 GCA_964580365.1 uncultured Phycisphaeraceae bacterium | reverse complement strand
TCACGGCCCTTGCTCTCGTCGATCGCCCGCCGACTCCGGACGGACAAGAAAAGCGCGGCGGATCCGCGAGCGCAGAGCGCTTCGCGGACCCGCCGTGCAGACCTTCGGATCGATCGGAGGGGGTCAGCCGATGATCTTCAGATCCGAGTTCGTCAGCGAGTGGCCGGCGGCACCGACGCGGGCCGCCTGACCGAAGACCTTCAGACCCACGAGCGCCGGGTCGGCGGGGAGATCGACACGGATCTCGACGTCGCCCTGTCCGCCGATCGTGCCCTGGCCGAGGACGACCACCGGGGTCGTCGAGAGGAACAGCACGCCGAAGCCCGGCACCGGCGCGAACGAGTCCGCGCCCGCGACCAGGACGATCGCGGTGTCGCCCGGCGTGCCGAACGTCGTGAACTTGATGCGGTTGCCGATCGTCGCGTTGCCGCCGATCGAGAACGACTGCGGCGTCGCCTGGATCGCGGTCACTTCGATCTTCGGCGCGGTGGTCGAGCCGTTCCAGTGGCCGGTGCCCGTCACGTACTGCCCGACGAACGGAGCGAGCGGGATCGTGGAGCTGGTCAAGCTCGTGTGCGTGAAGTCGAGGACGAAGTCGAAGCCGGGGCAGTAGTAGCAGACGCCCTCGCCGTTCTCGACCTTGCCGGAGAACTGCACGTCGGCGGCGGAGGAGAGCGGCGCGAGAACGAGAAGAGCGAACGCGGAGGCGCGAGCGAAGCGGTTCATGAGGGTCCTTCGAGTGAGGGGGGACGAGACGCGTCACCGAGAGCAAGGCCCGGGCCACGCCGGATCCGGCGCGGCCGAGACGAATCGCCGCCGACAACCTCTCGATCCCGGACGCGACCGTCCTCCGGCCGGACGCTTCACCCCTTCACGTCTTGTCGGACGGCCGCGCAGAGGTCGGCGGCGGAGGATCCGAAGCACGCGAAGGAGACGCGAAGCGCGCAGTCGGGGCGACCGGTGAGCCGTGAACTGGGGGACCGGGTGATCGAGGGCCCGGCAACCGGGGCCAGAACGCCGGTACCGGGTGACCCGTGAACGGAGACCCGAGAGCGGGGATCGACTCGTCTCGTTCAGGTCCCCTGGTCTCAGTTCACCGACCGCTCTCCGGTTCTCCGGGTCGCGGCGCTCGGGCCCCGGTTGCCGGCCCGCCGGTTCCTCCGGCCTCTGGTCTCCGGGTCTCGTTCCCCGTGACTCGGGACGGAACTCGGCAGCTTCGCTGCTTCACCCCTTCACGCGCTCGTGGACGATCTCCTCCATCCAGTCTTCCTTCCCATCCTGGTACCAGGTCCATCGCGCCGTGAAGTGATCCGCATCCACGAACGTCATCTTCAAGCGGTCCATGTGGCCGGCATCGCGCGAGCGGAGATTGGTCGCGTCGAGGAACGTGAAGTCGAGCGTCGCGCCGCCGTCGGTGATCGAGGTCAGCACGAGGCGCGGCTGGTTCTTGGCCATGCAGTAGTGCGTGAGCAGCAGGCGGTCGCCGTCGAGGTGGAAGACGGTGGCCATCGCTTCGCCCGGGTGCGCGTCGAAGCTGTCCTCGATGAGCGCCGAACCGCCGGCGAGGACGCGGTAGCGGATCTGGTCGGTCCAACCCTTCGTGCTCAGGCCGCGCCAGTCGCCGGCGAGCGACTTCAGTCGGTCGAACGCCGCGACGGCGTCCGCCTTGGCGGGGCGGGTCTCTCCGCTGCGCACGACGGTGCACGACATGCAGAGCGGAACAAGGGCGACGAGCGCGGCGAGCGCGAGGTCTCTTTTCATCGACACGGGGTCCTCCGGGGCAGGCGTCGGTGGGGCGCGTGCGCCGTGCTGGACGCGTCACGCTAGCGGAGCTTCGTCGATCCGGATCGCAGGCGTGTCGAAGCGGACCGGTACAGTGCGCGCATGGATCGCGACCTGTCGACCCTGCCGGTGCTCGGCTGGCTCATCCTCCTCATCGCGCTCGGCTTCCTGCTCGCGATCGGCAAGTTCATCTTCCTCCCGCTGGCGATCGCGCTCTTGCTCTGCTCCGCGATCCAGCCGCTGATCGACCGGCTCGCGACGCGCCGCGTCCCGTGGTGGGGGACCGTCACGCTCGTGATGCTCCTGCTCGTGCTCGCGTTGTTCTTCGCTGGGCGGCACTTGTATTTCAGCGCGAGCGCGTTCGCGCGCACGATCGACCCGGAGCAGGTGCGTGCGGCGGCGCCGGAGGACCTCGAGTCCGCGCTGCGCCGCGTGCTCGACGATCCGAAGCGCCTCGCGGACGTCGCGAAGAGCGCGGTGCCGCGCCTCACGGCGTACCTCGTCGACGCTTTCAGCGTGATGTTCGCCGTGTTGAACCAGGTCGGGCTCGTGCTCCTCTTCATGGTGTTCGTGTTCGCAGAGAAGCAGGCGATGGCGAGGAAGATCGCCCGCGCGTCGGGCCGCCACTCGACGCAGGTCGCGAACGTGACCGCGGAGATCGCGCGCGACGTGAACCGCTACCTCAGCATCAAGACGATGCTGGGCTTGGTGACGGGCGCGGCCTGCACCATCGCGCTGTGGATCCTCGGAGTGCCGTACGCCTTGCTGTTCGGGTTCATCGCGTTCGTCATGAACTACATCCCGAACATCGGCGGCCTCGTGGCGACGCTGCCGCCGATGGTGGCAGCGTACGCCGACTCGGGAAGCGTCACGACCGCGGTTCTCGTGTTCGTCGGCTTCACCGTGATCAACATTGTCACGGGGAACGTGCTCGAGCCGAAGTGGCTCGGGAAGCACCTCGACCTCTCGCCGCTCGTGATGCTCGTCGCGCTGATGTTCTGGTCGGCGCTGTGGGGATTCGCCGGGATGCTGCTCGCCGTTCCGCTCACGCGCGCGGTCCAGCTCGTGTTCGCGAACGTCCCCGCGCTCGAGCCGGTCGCGATCCTCATGTCGAACGGCGAAGAGGACTGAGCGTCGCGGGCAACGATTCTCCGACGCGGGGCGCAAACACCGTCGACGGCGGCGCGAACTTCGGGCATTTTGTGGCCCGGAGAGGCTTACCCGGAGATTCTGGAATGCGCTCGCTCGGCATCGCCCTGGTCTTGTTCGTTCCCGCGCTCGCCGCCGCGCAGGACGTGAAGGTGTCCGTGAAGAACGGCGACCTGATCGTGAAGTGCGACGACGGGTCGTGCGTCATCACGCTCGATCAAGTCGGCCTCTCGCCGGGGGAGGTGCGCGTCACTCCGTCGATGGGGACGCTCGTCAACGGCAACGCGATCGCGTTCGTCGCGACCGGCGTCACGCGCGATTTCCGCATCGACAACGCGGGCGCCGGCTCCGCGAACGTCGTGATCCAGGCCACCGACCTCCTGCGCGACCTCGTGTACGTCGGCGGCAAGGACGACGACACGCTCACGGTCATCGGCTCACCGGTCACGCGAGACGCGATCGTGACGGGAGGCGGCGGCGAGAACGTCATCGCTTTCTCCAACTCGCCGGTTCTCGGTGACGCCCGCTGCACCGGCGGGCCCGGCATCGATTCGTTCACGCTCAACATGACGAGCGTCGCGAAGAACTGCCGCGTCGACCTCGGCGGCGGCGAGAACGTGCTGACGATCGCGTCCGCGATGCTCCACGGCAAGTTCCGCGTCGCGAGCGGCGGCGGCGGCGAGGTCGTCACTCTGAACGGCGCCGAGTTCGACAAGACCGCGACGTTCGCGCTCGGCGACGGCGAAGTGAACATGAACGCGGTCGGTTCGACCTTCTCCCGGCTGCGCGTCGATTCCGGGAGCGGCGACGATCAGATCGGCATCATCGCCAGCACGGTGGGCGGCGACGCGCGCTTCCGCCTCGGCGGCGGCGCCAACGTGTTCGGCGCGAACACGACCATGTTCGGCGGGAAGTTCGACATCTCCGGCACCACGGGAAGCGACTATGTTTCCCTGTTCGGCGGCAGCATCGAGAAGGCAGCGCGCTTCTCGCTCGATCGCGGCATCAACCAGGTCGTCCTCTCGACCGGTGTCGAGCTGAAAGACCGCCTCGACGTGAACGCCGAAGGCGGCAACGACGCCGTGACGCTCACCTCCGCGACCGTCGACGGAAACGCGAGACTCGAGCTCGGCAACGGCGACAACACCGTCGCGACGTTCACCAGCACCCTGGCCGGCAAGCTCGACGTCATCACCGGCCAGGGCGGCGATCACGTCGTCGTCAACGGCGGCGGCGTCGACGGCAAGACGTCGCTCCTCCTCGGCGGCGGCGCGAACCAGTTCGCGGAGACCGGCGCCGTGTTCCTCCAGCGCTTCATCATGAAGTGCGGGGCCGCGGACGATTCGCTCTCGCTGAACGGAGGCACTCTCGCCGGCGACGTGCTGTTCGACGCGTCCACCGGAACGAACCTCACGGTCGGGAGCGGCACCGCGTTCTCGGCCGACGTCGAGCTGCGCGGCGTGGGCAACCTCGCGTTGAACGGCAACACTGTCGCGGGCTCGTTGCGCGTGTCCTCGCTGCCGAAGCAGGACGTGTCGTGGAACCTGAACGCGTTCCACACCACGAACGGCGACCTCGAGCTGTTGTCCGGCTCGCGCGGCGACGCGGTGACGATCACGAACGGCTCGACCGTGGGTCGCGACGCGCGAATGCGCCTCGGCGGCGGCGACAACCAGATCGACGTCAGCGCGCTCGACGTCACGAACGACCTGTTGATCGTCACCGGCAACGGCGACGACACCATCACGTTCGGCACGGTCACCGTCGGCGGGACCACGACCATCAAGCACGGCGGCGGCAACGACGTCGTGCCGTGAACGGCGCGCGCGCCGCGCCTCAGTGCTTCTTCTTCACCCCGACAGCGGCGGGCGTGTTGAGGATCTCGTCTTTGATCCGCAACCGCTCGACCACCTCCCCCTTCATCACGTGCCGCTCGACGATCTCCTCGACGTCGGCGACGGTGACGCGCCCGTACCACACCGCATCGGGGTAGACGACGACCGTCACGCCGAGCGCGCACTGGTCGAGGCAGCCGGCCATGTTCGCGCGCACCCGTCCCTTCATGCCGCGCTGGTCGAGCAGATCCTTGAAGCGCTGACGAACTTCGGCGGCGCCCTTCGACTTGCAGCAACCGCGGGGGCTGTCGGCAGGACGCTCGTTCTCGCAGACGAAGACGTGGCGTTCGAAGGTCGGCATGCAGTGGATTCTGGCGGCGACGCGGGGCGACGACAACGGGGGGGGGCGAGGTCGGGGGTCGGTGGACCCAACACGAAGCACACAAAGGAGGCACGAAGAGCGCCCTGACCGACGGACGCGGGGT
>CAZOLL010000328.1:0-5280 GCA_964580365.1 uncultured Phycisphaeraceae bacterium | reverse complement strand
GAGCGGCTGTTCGTCCCGCTCGATCTGTCGATCTACCCCGAGCCGCGCGACTTCGCGGCACGCGCGGCGGTCGTGCTCGGCGCGCTGTCGCTCGCCGCGGTGGCGACGCTCGCGTTCGTTTCGCGGCGCCGGGCGTGCGTGCGGAACGAGCCGGCGTCGATTGCCGCGGGCGTCGCGCTGTTCGGCGCGGCAATTCTCCCCTTCCTGCACCTCGTCCCGATCGGGTCGTTCCTCGCGGATCGGTTCTTGTACCTGCCGAGCGCCGGCTTCGCGATCGTCGTCGCGGCGTGCGTGCTGCCGCGCGGAGCGGTTCGCGTCGCGCCGCGGCTCGCGATCGCCGCTTCCGCGACCGTCGCGCTCGCCCTGCTCACCGTGCGTGCCGTCCCCGCGTTCGCGAGCGAGCGCTCGCTGTGGGAGCAGGCGGTGCGCGCGCGGCCGGATTCCGGCTTCCCCGCGTTCCGGTTGGGCGAGCTGCTCGGCGACGCGGGCATCCTCGCATCGCGCGGCGCGGACGAGCCGGGGGCGATCGAGCTGTGGACCCGCTCGCTCGTGAACGACCCGCACCACCCGTTCGCTGCGCTCGCGCACGTGCGGCTCGGCGAACTCGCGGCCGCGCGCCAGGACGCGCCGAGTGCGGCGGGCCACTATCGGCTCGCGCTCGCCGAGGACCCCCGCTTCGTTCGTGCGCTGGTCGACCTCGCGACGCTCGCGCGCGCGCGGCCGCCGGTGCTCGCGGACGGCGAGGCGAAGTCGCTGCTCGAACGCGCACGCGCCTCGAACCCGACTCGCGAAGAGACCGACACGATCGACCGGCTCGCCGCCGAGTTCGGCGGCTCGTGAGCCACGCGGCGTCAGGGCGGGTCGTCGCCCGCGGGGTCGAATCCGAACAGACCGACCGCGAAGTCGATCGCCTGGTCGGGGCGCACCTCCGCCGCGAGGCCGACCAGCGCGAAGTACAGCTCCGCGCCCACGTCGAACGTCTCGCGCATGTCGGCGCCGAACGTCACGCGGTTGCCGGCGCGCAGTCCGGGGTCCACGTCGATCGAGTACAGCGTGGAGATGCCGAGTTCGACGCGGCGCTCGGTCCACAGCCCGACCTCGCGTCGCCACGAACCGAACTGGAAGCACGGCGCGTAGAAGCCGAACAGGTTCGTGATCGCGGGACCGAGTCGCCCGGCCCCCACCGCGACGAAGCGCGTGACGCGCGCGTTCGCGAGCAGCCCGGGGCCGACGCCGACGCGCACCGACGCGACGTCCGCGAGGTCGAGCCCGCGCGCCGCGAACCAGCCGCCGACGCGGTCGAGCACGGACGGCCCCTCGGTCGGCTCGGACGCGCTCACCGGCTTCGTCGCCGTCGGCGCGGTCGGCGCAGTCGGCGGCTGCTCAGTCCCCGGATCCGGGCTTGCACACGCGCCGAGCAGAACGAGCGAGAGCCCGACCGCACCCAAGACTCCGCGTCTCATTCGTGCTCCTTCGCGCGCGACTCGCGTCGCCCCGCTCCGACCGGTAGAACGTCGGCATGATTCTGGCCGGGGACGTCGGCGGGACCAACACCCGTTTGTGCCTCGTCGAAGACGGCGGCATGCCGCGCGACATGAGCGCGCGGAAGAGCTACCGCAGCGGCTCGTTCAAGAGCCTCGCCGCGATCGTCCACGAATTCCTGCGCGAGACGTCGGCGCGGCCGCGCGCCGCGGCCTTCGGCGTCGCGGGACCGGTGAAGGACGGCAAGGCGAGCGCCACGAACCTCGACTGGCAGGTCGACTCGAACGAGTTGTCGGCCGCGATCGGCGGCGGACGCGTCCTGGTGCGGAACGACCTCGAGACCACGGGCCTCGGACTCGAGTGGCTCTCCGCCGATCAGGTCGTCTCGCTCAACGAAGGGCACGCGTGGCCGGACGGCAACGGCTGCCTGATCGCCGCGGGCACCGGACTCGGCGAGTCGATCCTCGTGCGCGAACGAGACGGCGGCTTCCGGCCGATCCCGTCGGAGGGCGGCCACGCCGACTTCGGTCCGCGCGACGCGCAGCAGGACGGATTGCTCACGTTCCTGCGCGCACGCTTCGGGACCGTGTCGTGGGAGCGCGTCGTCTCCGGCCCCGGACTCTGCCACTTGTACGAGTACCTCTGCGAGTCCTGCCCGAAGCGCGGCGCGGACGACCACGCGGTGATCGATCGCAAGAACAGCGAGCCGCTCGCGCAGGCGATCTCGGAGTCGGCGCTCGACGGCTCGTCGAAGCTGGCGGCCGCGGCGCTCGAGCTCTTCGTCTCGCTCTACGGAGCCGAGGCGTCGAACCTCGCGCTGAAGGCCCTCGCGACCGGCGGCGTGTGGATCGGCGGCGGCATCGCGCCGCGCATCCTTCCCGCGCTCACGCGCGGAGGGTTCATGCGCGCGTTCACCGGCAACGTCACGCTCGGGCCGCTCCTGAAGAACATGCCGGTCACCGTCGTGCTCGAACCGGACACCTCGTTGATCGGCGCCGCCGCGCTCGCGTTGGGGAGCCGCAAGGGCGGGGCGTGAGCGGGCGCTCGATCCTGCATGTCACCACCTTCGCGTTCCCCGACAAGAAGGGCGGCGCGGAGCGGATCGTCACGGAGCTCGCGTCGGCGCAGGCGCGCGCGGGGGACCGCGTCACGCTGGTCGCGTCCGGGGCGCCGGTCGCCTCCCGCGGGGATCACGGCGTGCGGCGCGTCGCGTTCGCGCTCGACTCGGACCTGCGCGGCGCCGCGTTCCTGCGCGCGGCGCGGCGCGGTTGCCGCGCGGCGCTCGCTGCGCTGTCGAGCGAGTCGTTCGATGTCGTCCACGTCCACCAGCCGGCGACCGCCTCGGTGGGGCTCGCGCACCCGGCCGGCGCACGCGTCGCGACGTTCCACGCGGCCTGGTCGCGCGAGCGCTCGTTCGGGCGGACACCGCGGAGCGGACCCGCGAGATGGGTCGAGCGGCTGCGCGACGCGGCGGCGAGGAAGCTCGACGAAGGAGCGACGCGCGGCACCGATCGCCTCATCGTCCACTCGCGCGCCGCCGCGGAAGAACTCGCGGCGATCGATCCCGGCGCCTCGGCGCGGACGCGACGCGTCGATCCGGGCGTCGACTGCGCGCGCTTCTGCCCGCTCGACGTCCGCTCGCGAGCCGCGGCGCGCGCGGAGTTCGGACACTCCGATCGCGACGCCGTCGTGATCGCTCTGCGTCGGCTCGTGCCGCGCACGGGCGTCGACCTGCTGCTCCGCGCGTTCGCGAGCGTCGCCGCCGAGCACGCCGACGTCCGGCTCGTCGTCGCGGGTGATGGGCCGGAACGCGTCGCGCTCGAGCGACTCGCGGCCGCGCTCGGCCTCGCGGCGCGCGTTCTCTTCGCGGGCGCGCTCACCGAGGGGGAGGTGCCGCGTCGCCTCGCGGCGGCCGACCTCTGCGTGATGCCGTCGCGCGCTCTCGAAGGGTTCGGTCTCGTCACGCTCGAAGCGCTCGCGTGCGGGACGCCGGTGCTCGCGACGGCGGTCGGCGCGAACCCGGAGGTCCTCGCCCGGTTCTCGGTCGACCGGAGGATCGTCGAGGTCACGGCAGACGGACTCTCGCGCGGGATGCGGGAGTTCCTACGCGAGGCCGAGACCTGGCGCGCGGAAGCACGATGCGCGGCGGCCGCGATCGGAGCACGGGAGACGCCGTGGTCGTGGGACGCGTGCGCCGCGCGCGTCGCCCGCGTGTACGACGAAGCGCTCGCCGGCGCGTTGCGCCCGCGGCGCGCGTGGCGCGGGAACTGATCCGTGCGCGTCGCGGTGTTCACGCGGACGACCGAGATCGGTCCATCGACCCGCCCGCGCTTCGCGCAGTACCGCGCGCGATTCGCGCGGGAAGGCGTCGAGATCGACCTCCGTCCTCTGTTCGGGCGCGCGTGGTTCCGCATCCTGCGCGTCCGCCCGCGCGCGGTCGGAACGCTGCTCAAGTTCGGATACGTTCCGCTCCGGTTCGCCGCGCGCCTGTGGCAGCGGCTGTCGATCGGCCGCCCCGATCGCGTCATCGTGGAGCACCAGTTGTTCCCCTACCTGCCTGCCGCGATCGAGCTGCCGCTCCTCCGCGGGAGGCGCTTCGTGCTCGAGTTCGACGACGCGATCTGGCTGACGCGCGGGCACCGCGCGAAGCTCGAGCGCCTTGCCGCGGCGGCGGACCGGGTGATCGCCGGCAACGCGCGGCTCGCGGCGTTCGCTTCGCGTGCGCGCGGCGGCGACGCGCGCGTGGACGTGATCGAGACCGCCGTCGACGTCGCTCGATTCGTTCCACGGCCGCCGCGCACGCAGCCGCCGAGCCCGGCGCGCCCGTTCGTGATCGCTTGGATCGGACTGCCCGCGAACTTCCCGGCGCTCGAGTCGATCGCCGCGCCTCTCGCGCGGCTCGCGAAGCGGATCCCGATCGTCGTGCGCGTCATCTCGGCGGGCCGGCCGCGGTTGCAGGACGTTCCGCTCGAGTGCGTCGAGTGGTCGGGCGAGGGCGAGGCCGCGGAGCTCTCGCGCTGCGACGCCGGCGTCATGCCGCTCGTCGACGACGAGTGGTCGCGCGGCAAGTGCGGGTACAAGCTGCTGCAGTACTTCGCGGCCGGAATCCCCGCGGTCGCGTCACCGGTCGGCATCAACGCGGAGATCGTCTCCGACGGCGCGAACGGACGGCTCGCAACGAGCGCGGACGAGTGGCACGACCGGTTGCTCGAGCTGGCTCTGGACCCAGCGCTCGCGGCCCGCCTCGGCGCGGCAGGGCGCAGGACGGCGGAGAGCCGTTTCGACGTCGAAGCGATCGCACCGCGCATCGTCGCCGCGTGGCGCGCGGCCGGGAGCTGGCGATGAGCGACGCGGCGCGGATGTTCGCCGCGGGAGCGACGGCGCTGGTCGTCGCCGCGACCCTCACCCCCGCGTTGCGTCCGCTCTTCGTCCGTTTCGGCGTGTTCGACGCGCCGGACGGACGCCTCAAGATGCAGGATGCGCCCGTCCCGCCCGTCGGCGGGCTCGCGATCCTCTTCGCGCTCGCCGCGTCGCTCGCGTGGTGCGGGCCGATCGAGAGCGGCGGACTCGGCTTCGCGGTCGGAGCGGCGACGGTGTTCGCGCTCGGCTTGATCGACGACGTACGCGCGCTCGGTCCGATGTCGAAGCTCGCGGTGCAGATCGGCGCGGCCGCGGCGTTCGTTGTGCTCGATGCGCCCGGTGAGCCCGACGCGCTTGCCGCGATCGCGACGATCGCGTGGATGATCGTCGTGACGAACGCGCTCAACTTCATCGACGTCGTCGATGGCCTTTCGACGT
>CAZOLL010000327.1:0-5284 GCA_964580365.1 uncultured Phycisphaeraceae bacterium | reverse complement strand
ACGACTCGCGCGCTCTCACTCGCGGAGTGCAAGGTCTGCTCGTCCGCATCGCGCGCTACTTGAATTCGGCACTGAACCGCCGAGGTCGCATCTTCTCCGACCGCTTCCATTCCCGCGTGCTCGGCTCGACGCTCGACGTGAAGAACACGCTCGCATACGTCCTGAACAACGCGCGCCGTCACGGCATCCCGTTCCCCGGCCGCGTCGACCCCTACTCCTCCGCCGCGTGGTTCACCGGCTGGCACGAGCTCGAGCCGTCACGACGCCCCGCGCCGACCGCGTCGCCCCGTTCGTGGCAGCTCCTCGTTGGCTGGATGCTCCACGGCCGCCTCAGCTCCGACGCGATCCCGCGGGCCGCGATTCCTGGGTGAGTCGAGCCGCCGCGCGATTCGCTCAGTGCCCCGCAGCTTCAAGGATCTCCCGCGCCCTCGCTTCGGCTGCGGCGTGATCGTGGCCGCCCGCGGCTTCGACGGCCGAGAGATCGACGAGAAGCCGCGCTCTTCGCTCGGGGGGCACCGCCGGGTCGTCGAGTCGGCGCCTCGCGTCGTCGATCAGCGTCGCGAGCAGCGCGCGCTGTTGCAGCTGGAGCGCGGCGTATCGCGGCGTGTGGCAGCCCGCGCACTTCTGCGCGAGGTCCGCCGGCGACTCTCTCGGCCGGCTCGTGTCGTGACAGCGCACGCACTCGACGAGGCCGTCGTGTGGACTGGGCTCCCGCTGTTCGATCGATCCCGCGACGCTCAAACGCCCGGCGAGCTCGTCCACCGCGCGCTGATGGCAGCCCGCGCAATCCGTCGCCGCGGGCCGGTACGCACGCGTCGCGTGACACGCGGCGCACGCGAGCGCGGCGTGCACCGCGTCGAGCGCGAACCGCGAATCGCGCGCGTGATCGAACCGCAGGTGATCCCCGTTCCACGCCGACGTGTCGTGGCAATCGGTGCAGGACTTCGGCGCGAGCGTCCCCGCATGCGGGTCGGCGTGGCACGACGCACACTCGGTCGACGCTCCGCGCCACCGGACGGGCTTGGCCGGCGCATGACATTTCGCACACTCGACCGCCGCGTGGGCTCCGGTGAGCGGGAACGTCGCGACATCGGAGTGACGGAAGAACAGGTCCCGCGACCCGAACGAATCCTCGCGATGGCAGGCGGCGCACGACGCATCGGCGAACTGGCCCGCGTGCGGATCCTCGTGGCATCCGGCGCAACTCACAGGCGCGCGCGCGAAGTCCGCGGCGGCGAGCGCCTTGCCCGCGGGCGGAGCGTGGCACTTCTCGCACGAGACGTTCACGTGCGCGCCGCGCAGCGGGAAGCGAGTGTCCTGATTGTGGTGGAACGCGAGATCGCGGCCGGTCCATCGGACCTGAT
Source organism: uncultured Phycisphaeraceae bacterium (assembly GCA_964580365.1). Lineage (GTDB taxonomy): Bacteria > Planctomycetota > B15-G4 > B15-G4 > JADJEK01 > CAZBOK01. Next base: position 3,920 of record CAZOLL010000327.1, on the reverse strand, counting down.
CGTGGCACGACACGCACGTCTTCCCGCCCGCCGTGAGCGCGCCGCCGTGCGGATCGGCGTGGCACGTTTCGCAGCTCTCGTGCGCGATGTCGATCCACTGCATTCGAACGGCGACACGCGGCGAGCGCGGCGACGGACGTTCGTGGCACCGCGCGCACGCGAGCCCCGCGTGCGCGCCCTCGAGCGGGAACGTCGAGAGGCGGTGGTTGAACGCACTCGGGTCGAAGTCGATCAGCTTCGCACGATGGTCGACGTGGCACGTCGCGCACTCGCCGGTGAGAGCGGTGCCGTGAAAGCCGGTCTTCGCGGCGATCCGGTCGCCGACCGCGGCGTGGCAGGTGACGCACTTCTCGTTGCCGATCCGCGACATCGCGCCGTGGCAATCGGTGCATTCAGCGGTGCCCGCGAGATCGCGATGCACGTCGGCCAGCGGACCCGGCGAGAGGATCGCCGACGAGCGCGACACGAAGGTTTCTCCCGTCGGGCTCGCGAGGAATGCGCGCACCGCGTAGCGTCCGGCGACCGCCAGGGAGCCGACCGCGACCAGCGCGACGGCGATCTTCCCCGCGCGATTCACGGCGCGTCCCATCCGTCGTCCTTGGCTCCGTCCGCCGCGTGCGCACGATCGACCTGCGGTTCCGCGACGCGCGGGCGCGGAGGAGCGGACACCGGGGGCAGTCCGTACTCGAGCGGATAGTGGTGGCGCGCCCAGTCCGCGTCGACGCGGCCGGTGAAGACCGCCGAGAGTCCGCGCCGGGTGCTCGGGTGGATCAGCGCGAGATAGAGGTGGCCCGAGACGAGCGGGACCGCGACGACGAACGCGGCGACGTGCAAGGCCCACGGCAACAGGGCTTCGCCGTCCCGCCACATCACGAAGCCGGTCACGACGAACGCCGGGATCAGCACGACCTGAGCCATCACGTTCAGTTTCTGCCCGGCGTTGAACTTGCCCGCGGGCGGCGGACGGATCCTGCGGCTCAGCACCGACAGCGGCAGGCTCCACAGCCAGCGGAAGTCGGCGCGGGTCCACGTCGACGCGATGCGCAGGTTCCGCAAGAGCGTGCGCCGGTCGCCGCCGAGGAACGCGAGGAAGACGAGGATCGGGAGCGCTGCTCCCGAGAAGAGGTGCACCTGAACGAGTCGGTCGACGTCGAACCAGTCGATCACGCGGTTGTGCTCGAGGAGCAGCAGCGCGCCCGTGATCAGCAAGACGAAGTACGGGGCCGCCTGAGCCCAGTGGAACACGCGCTCCGACGCGGTGAAGCGGACCAGCGTTTCCGGCGCGGCGCGCGTCACAGGAGCAGCCTCCGCTCGATCACGCTGACCTCGTGGCCGTCGCGGTCGAGCGCGCTCACCGTGATCGTGACTGCCGTCGTCGAGACCGGCGCGACCAGTTCGAACTCGCGCGGGACGCCGCAAACGAGCGACGCGCCCTGTTCCTTGTACAAGTCGAACCGCCCGCTCGCGATCGCGGTCGCCTCGCTGCCGAATGCCGCGAGCGCGACGCGGACCCGACGGAACCCGAAGTCGCCGGTCGGCACGAGATGCGGGACTTTGCTCGTGAGCGCGACCGTGAGTGCAAGCGAGGTGTCACCGCGTTCGACGCGCGCGAGCGCGACGTCGAACGCGTCCTCGATCGGGCCGATCGCCGCGACGTCGAAACTGTGCGCGCGTCCGGCGAACGAATCCTCGAACGACACGAGCACCTTCGAGAACGCGCCGGTCGCTTGCGTGAGGGTCCGCGACACCGGGCGCATGTGGCAGTCCTGGCAGGTGCGCCGGCCTTCCGCCGGCGCGGCGCTCCACTCGGCGAACGTGCCCTCGTGGCACTTCGCACACAGCTCGGAGCTGCGATACAGCGGGCGCTCCTCCGCGATCGGGTGCGGTTTCATCAGCGCGGATCGCGGGGCGGGCCCGGCGAGGACTTCGCCGTCGAAGTGGCACGAGACGCAGGTGACCCCGTCGTCGCGATGCAGGTTGCGCAGCGCCGGCTCGCCGGCGGTGTAGACGCTGAGCGGCGCGTGGCATCCGAGGCAGTCGGAGAACGCGCGGCCCGAAGTCGCCGCGACGAACGCCGGGTCCGACCAGGCCGTCGCGTGCCGCGACGCGCGGAATTCGCGCGCGATCTCGACGTGGCACTCGGCGCAGTCGGCGGAGCTCGGCAGCGTGACCCGATCGTCGACCTGCGTGAGAGAGCGGTACGGGTCGAGGAAGCAGCTCGTCCCGAGCACGAGCAATCCGCCGGTCGCGAGCGCGAAGCCGAGCACCGTTCGGCTCATGCGCTGCTCTCCGCGGCCGCGACGGTTCGCGGCGAACTCGCGAACGCCACGGCGTGCGCTCCGACATTCGACTCGAAGCCGCGCAGGAAGTGGTCGGCGCCGTCGAGCCATTCGGTCGTGGATCGCGGGTATCGGGCGGCGAGTTCCGGGCGCGCCGGCGGAGGCTCGAGCTCGTCGGCGCCGGGCACGATCAGGAGGACGGGCGCCGCGCGCCGCGCGATGGCGGAGAAGTCGAGCCGGCGAAACGGCGGCGCGACCAGGACGATCGGCGCTGCCGGCGCGACCCGCTCCGCGACCTGGAGCGCCACCCATGCCCCGAAGCTGTAGCCGGCGATGACACCGACCTCGGCGAACATCCGCGCGTGCGTCCACGCCGCGAGCGCATCCGCGATGACGAGGTCGCGCGCCCCGCGCTCCTCGACGTCGCGCCAGTAGTCGTAGCGCGCGCGCTCGGGGACGGCGTCGCGACTCTTCCCGACCGAGCGGTAGTTGAAGCGGAACGCAGGGCGCCCGGAGCGCGCGAACGATTCCGCGAGCGCGCGCGTCACGTTGTTGTCGAGGTCGCCGCCGAGGAACGGCTGCGGCGAGCAGATCAGCGCCGCCGGCGCAACCGGATGCTCGGGGAACGACATCGCGAACTCGAGCGCGTCGGTCGCCCGGGTCGGCATCGTGCGCACGCTGTGGATCGCGCGGTCCATTCTCGTCCGGCCTCAGTAGAGCCCGCGCACCAAGACCTCGTTCTCGACCGGCGCCGGATCGGCCGCGCCGATCGGGCCGAGGCCGAGCTCGCGCGCATCGCGGTCGGCGACGACCTTTCGCGCGACGTCGCGCTCGACGAGGTTCGGCAGGAAGCACGAGCGATCGAGCCGCGTGAGCATCACACGGCCGCGCTCTCCCGGCGCGACGGGCGTGAGCGGCGAGTCGGGGTCCGCGGAGACGACATCGACCAACAGACGATCTCCGTGGGCGAAGTACTCGACCGCGCCGCCAGAGGCCGCGCGCGGCGCGGGTTCCGGGAGGATCCCTGTCAACGAGTTGCCGTACGCCGGGAACACGACCGCGCGCGGGAACGCCGCCTCGAGCGCGTCGAGCGTCGCTCGCGTCACCCGCATCCCGCCGAGGTGGATGCCGCGGACGCGCTCCCGTCGCGGCGCGTCGAGACGCTCCGCCAACGCGTCCGCGAGCGGCGGCGTCACGAACAAGACGTCGATCGTTTCGCGCTCGAGGACGTCGAGCGCCTGCGTCACGACGTGCTCGCGGTAGAGGCGCCCGCCGAGAGAGCCGGGCTCCTGCGCGCGCGCCCAACGCGGGTCGAAGTCGACCGAAAACGGCTCGAGCGCGCCGTGCATCCTCGCGAGCAGCCGGGCGGCCTGGCCGATCACGTGGGGGCCGGACGGACCGACGAACAACCATGCGCCGCCGCGCGGGAACCCGCGGGCGCCGCCGACGGCGAGGAACGGCTCGCCGAACGCCTTCGCGAACTCGTCGGGCAGGAACACCGTGCGCGCCGGCGCGCCCGTGGTCCCGCCGGTTTCCGCCAGGATCAGCTCGTCGCGCCGGCGCCACACGGTCCGCGGGACGAACTCTTCGAGCGGGCGCTCGCGCAGCCAGGCCGTGTCGAACGGCCCGAGCTTCGCCAGA
>CAZOLL010000326.1:0-5297 GCA_964580365.1 uncultured Phycisphaeraceae bacterium | reverse complement strand
TTTGACGGCGGTGACGGCGGTGACGGCGATTTCCCGAACCGGTCCCGCGCCCGTCGTCGACCGTTCAGTCGCGCGTTCGCGCGCTCACACGCGATAACCGTTCGCTCCGCCGGTGTCGTTCTGCTCGTCGAACCACGCGTCGAGCAGCTCGAACCAGTTCTCGACCTTGCCATTCCCCGCAGTCGCGCCGTCGGCACACGATGCCCAGCGTCCGTACTGTTCGTCATCCGGCCCAGGTCCGTACCACTTGTATTCCGCCCAGATCCGTCCGCGCAGCACGCGCGAATGATCGCCGTCGGGGCACACGAAGAACACGCCGTTCTTCCCGCTCTCGAAGCCCTTGTACCCCGACATGCCGAACGAAGCGTCGACCAGCGCGTCGGCGCTCGACATCAGCTCCTTCGCCGCGTCGGTCACGCTCGGCGGAAACGCGCTCGACTCCGCGACGCGCTTCGCCATGTCGTACACGTCGACGAACGCGCGGCCGCTCTGCAGTGCGTTCTCGCAGTAGTTCATCGCGCACGCGCCCTCGCCGCCGTCGCCGCGGAGCGCCTCGAACTCGTCCTTCTTCCCGCTCGCGTACAGCGCGACGGCGAACTCGTTCAGCGCCTGCTGCGCGGCTTCCGCGTTGTTCAGGTCGAGGCTCGCCGCGGCCTCGAACACCGCGTGACCGCCGTCGCCTTCCTCCGCGTTCGCTTTGCGGCCGAGCTCGCCCTCCTCGACGATCATGCGGCCGAACGTCGGTGCGTCGAGATCGCGCGGGTCGATCCAGTTCTTCGCATACGCCGTGTCGCCGTTGGTCTTGGTCCGGAAGCGCGCGAACACGCGCTCCCACGCGAGCGGGGGACCGGCGTTGGGGATCGCGAGCAGCGTCTCGCACGAGAAGCCGCCGTTGCCCGGCCGCCACTGGTATGCGATCTCGAGGCCGCACATGTTGCACAGCTCGAGTCCGAGGAAGTCGACCGACTCCGCGGGGCCGACGATGTCGGTCAGCTCCGCGATGCCCATGTCCTTCCCGCTCGTCTCGTCGGGGCACATCGAGGCGCCGCTCGCGTGGCTGTAGATCATCAGGCCGTAGCGCTTCGCGGGGAACGCGCGCTTGCCGAACGCGATGAACTTGCGGAGGTTGGTCGGGTCGGCCGAGTTCGGCTCGTACTCGCCGTCCTGCGTGATCTCGGGGAACTCGGCGCCGCCGGCGAGGCGCTCGGCCTTGTGCTTGCGGATGCGGTAGATCCGCGCGTCCGTGAAGTTCTCGCCGAAGAGACCGTCGCCGTTGTAGTACCGGCCGTGGCGATCGATGAACATCACGATCTCGATGCCCGGGTCCTCGTTCCACGCCTCGGAGACGCGGTCGACGAACTCGATCACCGGCCCGTCCGCGTTGTTGTCCGCGGCGGCGTAGATCAGGAACGTCCACGGGCGCTCTTCAGCGGCGAGCGCGGACGGGGATGCGAGCAACGCGGCGCAGAGAACCAGCGCCGAGCGGGGTGAGAAGCGCATTGCGAACCTCGAACGAGCGGCGGGTCGACGCGGCGACCGACACTGTATCGGCGCGACGCGGCACGAACGAGATGCCGCACGAGGGTGCTCGGGTTGCGGGGAAACCCGATCGGCGGTGATCAGCTCGCGGCCGTCGCCCGCACTTTCGCGCACTGCCCGCACTCGCACAGCCTGCGCAGGCGGTCGAACGTGTACAGGCCGGTGTTGTGGCCGTCGCTCCAGTGGATCTGGAGGGCGTAGCGGCCGGCCTGCTCGATCTGGCGCGGGCGGACGTTCGGGTCGATGAACTCGAGGACGACCTTGCGCTTGCCGGTGTGCTCGTCGACGCAGTTCGCGCACGCGCACTGGAAGCGGAGCTGCTGGTAGCGGTACTCGCTCTCGTGACCGTCGGTCCAGGTGATCTTGAGGCGCGGGCCGCCGGCGTCGACGTTCACGGGCTGGCCGCTGTCGGCGTGCGAGAGCGTGATCGTCGACAACGCGGCGGCGACGCGGCGCGCCAGTTCGCGGAAGGCGTTGGCCGTCTGGCTGTCCTTCGCGGCGCGAACGGCCGGCTCGCCGTCGTCGCCGAACGCGGCGAGGTCGGGCTCGAGGGGAATCCTGCCGAGCAGCGGCACGCCCCAGTCCTCCCATGGCGCGGCGCCGCCGCGCGGGCGGAACACGTCGTGGCGCGTGGAGCAGTTCGAGCAGACGAAGTACGCCATGTTCTCGACCACTCCGAGAACCGGCACGTTCACGGCGCCGAACATCTTGAGCCCGCGCTTCGCGACCTCGGACGCGACGTCTTGCGGCGTCGTCACGATGACCGCGCCGGTCAGCTCGGCGGCCTGCGTCAGCGTGATCTGCACGTCGCCCGTGCCGGGCGGCATGTCGATCACGAGGTAATCGAGTTCGCCCCAGTCGACCTTCGTGAGGAACTGCTGGATGAGGTTCGATGCCATCGGCCCGCGCCACACCACGGGCGACTGGTCGTTCACGAGCATGCCCATCGACATGAACGACAGGCCGTGCGCGGAGAACGGCTTCAGCATCCCTTGCGGGGTCTGCTGCGCCGAGCCGCGGCCGCCGATCATGCGCGCGACGGACGGGCCGTAGACGTCGGCGTCCATCAGGCCGACCTTCGCGCCGGTCTCGGCGAGCGCGGCGGCGAGGTTCACCGCGACGGTCGACTTGCCGACGCCGCCCTTGCCGGAAGCGACGGCGAGCACGTTCTTCACGCCGGGGAGCACGGGGCCCTTCTTTTCGGCCGCGCGCACCTGCGCCGTCATCGTGACGTCGGCCGCGGTCACTCCCGGGATCGCGCGGATGCGCTCCGAGCACTCGGACTTCAAGCGCTCCTTCACGGGGCACGCGGGCGTCGTCAGCTCGACGGTGACCGCGATCTTGCCGCCGTCGATCGCGACCTTCTTCACGAACCCGAGCGAGACGATGTCGCGGTGGAGGTCCGGATCCTCCACGGCGCGGAGCGCGTCGAGGACTTCTGCTTCGGTGATGCCTTCCGCCATGTGCGCGCGCGGCGGCTCAGCCGAGCCGCTGCTTCAGTCCGTCGAGCTGCTTCGTCATCTCGGCGGGCAGGCGCGCGCCGAACGTGCCGAAGAACTCGCCGATGCCCTTCGTCTCCGCGCGCCAGTCGGCGGCGTCGATCGCGAGCAGCTCCTTCATCGAGTCGGGCGAGACGTCGAGGCCGCGCACGTCGATTCCATCCGCGGTCGGGACGTGGCCGATCGGCGTCTCTGTCGCCTTCCCGCCGCCCTCGCAACGCTCGATGATCCACTGCAGCACGCGCAGGTTCTGGCCGAAGCCGGGCCACAGGAACTTGCCGTTTTGGCCCTTCTTGAACCAGTTGACGTGGAAGATCTTCGGCAGCGCGGCGGGCGTCGAGCGCGCGCCGATCTTCAGCCAGTGGCCGAAGTAGTCGGCCATGTTGTAGCCGCAGAACGGGAGCATCGCGAACGGGTCGCGGCGCACCACGCCGACCGCGCCGGTCGCTGCCGCCGTGGTCTCGGAGCCCATCGACGCGCCGACGACCACGCCGTGGTTCCAGTCGAACGCCTGGTAGACGAGCGGTGCGATCTTCGCGCGGCGACCGCCGAACACGAACGCGGAGATCGGCACGCCGGCCGGGTTCTCCATCTCGGGCGAGATCGACGGGCACTGCTTCGCGGGCGAGGTGAAGCGCGAGTTCGGGTGCGCGGCCTTCTCGGTGGACGCCGGCGTCCACGGCTTGCCCTGCCAGTCGGTCGCCTTCGCGGGCGGCGCCGAGAGTCCTTCCCACCACGGCTGCAGGTCGTCGGTCAGCGCGGTGTTCGTGAAGATCGAGTTCGACTTGAGCGCGGCGACCGCATTCGGGTTGGTCTCGGGGCCGGTGCCCGGCGCGACGCCGAAGAACCCGGCCTCGGGGTTGATCGCGTAGAGGCGGCCGTCCTTGCCGTACTTCAGCCACGAGATGTCGTCGCCGACGGTCCAGACCTTCCAGCCCTTGAACTCGGTCGGCGGCACCAGCATCGCGAGGTTGGTCTTGCCGCACGCGCTCGGGAAGGCGGCGCAGATGTAGTGCGTCTTCCCCTGCGGGTTCTCGACGCCGAGGATCAGCATGTGCTCGGCGAGCCAGCCCTCGTCACGGCCCATCGTGCTCGCGATGCGGAGCGCGAAGCACTTCTTGCCGAGCAGCGCGTTGCCGCCGTAGCCGGAACCGATCGACCAGATCGTGCGGGTCTCGGGGAAGTGAGCGATGAAGCGGCGGTCCGGCGATAGGTCGCCGAGCGAGTGGAGGCCGCGGCAGAAGTCGGTACCGGAGCCGAGGTGCTCGAGCGCGACCGCGCCCATGCGGGTCATCGTGCGCATGCTGAGCGCGACGTAGGCGCTGTCGGTGATCTCGACGCCGACCTTGCTCATCGGCGAGCCCTTCGGACCCATGAGGTAGGGCACCACGTACAGCGTGCGGCCCTTCATCGCGCCCTGGAACAACGGGGTCAGCTTCGCCTTCATGTCGGCCGGCGCCATCCAGTTGTTGTTGGGGCCGGCGTCGTCCTTCTTCTCGGAGCAGATGAACGTCAGGTGCTCGGTGCGGGCCACGTCGGTCGGATGGCTGCGGTGGTAGTAGCAGCCCGGCCACTTCTTCTGATCGAGCGTGACGAGGGTGCCGTCCTTCACCATCCCGTCGATCAGGCGGCGCTTTTCGTCCTCCGAGCCGTCGCACCACTCGATGCGATCGGGGGTGGTGAGAGCCGCGACTTCGTTGACCCAGGCTTCGAGCGCGCCGTTCTTCGCCATGACGTCCGATGACCTCTGCGTTTCACGGGGAGGGGGAAACGTGGGATTCTGCCCGAAGGGCGGGCAAGAGGCCAGAGGGCGGAATGTCGCAGGGGGCGGGGCATAGGAGCGCGACGAACGGCGCGACGGTCAACTTCGCTCGCGAGAGAGAGGCTGACGCTCACTTCGGCGCGACGTGCGCCAGCGCCACGCGGCAGCTCGCTTCGATCTTCTCGCCCGTCTTCACGATTCGCCCGCGGCCGTAGTTCTGCTCCCACTCCGACAGGCCGGCGCCGGTGCCGCCGCTGAAGTCGTTCACGAACAGCGCGGTGCGGTCCGGTTCGACAGAGGCGCGGACCGCCTGGTCGTGGTCGCAGATCACGAGCGCGACGGCGAGTCCGTCGCCGCTCGGCTCGAGCAGCGCCCAGTCCGCGTGGCGCTTCGTCGAGCGGAAGTCGTTCGAGCCCATCGGCGACGGGTCCTCGGCCCACGGCCAGTCGGGAAGTCCGCCCGTCTTGTGCGCGACGAACGCGGAGGCCGTGCCGCGC
>CAZOLL010000325.1:0-5299 GCA_964580365.1 uncultured Phycisphaeraceae bacterium | reverse complement strand
CCGAATTCAACGTCTCACCGCCTCACGAAGCGGGGCCGGACGCATTGTGCAACGAACGAGGCGGGCGCCGTCCGCTGGACGACGTCCGCCTCGCGTTCGAATGGTCGGGGCGACTGGATTTGAACCAGCGACCTCTTGCTCCCGAAACAAGCGCTCTAGCCAAGCTGAGCTACGCCCCGGGTCACTGGCGCCCCGGCGGCCGATCGTCCAATGAAGTCGACCGAAACGCCGTGGGCTCGGGAAGCGCGACATTCTCCCTCCTCCGAGGCGGATCGCAAGGAAGAAGCCGCCGGACTCTTGGACGGACGGCGCCGCTGGCCGGTTCGCATCACTCGCCGAGGTCGAGAAACGTCCCGCCGTTCTGCTGAGCGAGCGCCCGCATCAGCATGCGCCCGCGCTCGTTGTTGCCGATGTTGATCGTGTTGATCGCGATCTTGCGGACGATGTTGACGCGCCGGACCTCGTCGAGGATGCGCTCCGGTTCGGTGATCAGACCCTCCGTCGGATCGCCGTCCGACAGGAAGAAGATCGTGTCGACCTGGGAACCGAGGTTCGTGTCGTAGCCCGCCTGCAGCGCCTTCGAGTCGAGGGCCGCCATCAGCGCTTCGTAGGTGTTCGTCTTGCCGAGTCCGCCTCCCGCCGCGCCCGCGAGCCCTGCCTTCTTCTTCAGGTTCTGCGACGCGCCGCCGATCGGCTTCAGCTTCGACACCCACTCGGCGGCATTGTTCCGGTTCAGGATGTTCGCCTGCACCAGACCACTCTTCCACGGCTTCACCTTGCTGGCGAAGGTGATGATGTTGAAGAACACCGTGTCGTCGAGGTTCCTCACGCTGCGCACGAGTTCGTACTTCACGATCTCGAGCTTGATGTAGTCGGAGTAGGTCCGACCCTGCAGCTTGAACTTCTCCTTGTTCAGGATCGGGTCTTCCATCGAGCCCGAGATGTCGATGACCCACACGATGCGCTTCGACTTCGTGGGCACGCCGGCGAAGTCGTCGGCGCCCGGCGTGTACTGGAGCTGCGCCGCCTCGAACGCTTCGCGCGCCTTGCGGACCTCTTCGTCCGTCGGAACGACGAAGCGCTCCTTCACGCGATCCCACGAGGTCTGCCACTTGTCCGGGTCATCGCCGAGGTCGAACGTCGTGATCGAGAGGAGCGCCCTCTTCACGTCGCCGCGGAGGCGCCCGGACTCCGAGCGCATCTGGTCGATGAGCGGCTGCACGCTCTCCTTCTGCCGGATGCGTCCGAGCGCGCCGATCGCGGCGACGCGAACCTGCCACGCGGGGTCCTTCATCTGGGCGAGCGCGGCGGCGTTCGCGGCCGGGTCGGCGATCTCGGCGAGCGCGTCGAGCACGGCGATTCGGACCACCGGCTCGCCTTTCTGGAGCTCCTTCAGCAGCTCGGGCACCGCCGTCTTCACCTTCAGCTTGCCGAGCGCCGAGATGCACGAGATCTGCAGCGGGCCCTTCGCGTCCTCGAGCAACTCGAGGATCGCCGGCGCGCCGGCGTCGAACTTCATGCGCGCGAGAACCTCGACCGCCAGCGCCTTCTTGTCGTTGCTCGGTTCGCGCTTGTTGGAGACGACGTTTTCGATCAGGAAGTTCGCGCAGTCCGGGCTCGAGTACGCACCCACGACGTCGAGTGCGGCCTGACGCACGGAGAAGTCCGGGTCATCGAAGCAGTCGAGCAGCGCCTCCACGGCCGCGGGAGTGTTCGCGCGGTCGAGCACGTGGATCGCTTCGATCTTCTCCGCCGCCGAGGCGTCGCGCTTGCCATAGAAGCGCTTGAACTCCCCAATCATCTCGGCGGCGAGGTCTTCTTCCGTCACCGGCGCGGCGAGGAAGGCCATGAGGCAGAGAGACGAGAGGATCACCTTTGCGCCTCCGACGCGGCGTGCGACGCCGTGACCGCACGAAGTTAAGCGGCTCGCCCCCCGCGGACAAGCGCAGTCACTCGCGCGCGGGTCGTTGATACAGTCCCCGCGATGAAAGGCATCGTCATCCTCGGGGTGTTGATCGCGGCGATCGGCGGTTCGCTGTGGCTCCTGTTCCGGCCCTCCGACCGCGACCTGCGGCGCCTCGAAGCCGATTGCCGCAGCGTCCTCGGTCAGGTCTCCGACCAACTGAACGAGGCGTCGGCGGCCCTCAACCGGCTGCGCGCGTCACGCCCCAACCTCGTTTCGGTCGACCAGCAGATGGCCGGCCTGCGCCGGCGCCGCGAACTGCTCGACCAAGAGCTGGCGCGGCAGGCATCCGAATCGCCGCCGGCGAAGGCAGAGCGCGCTCCGCTGATCGACGCGCGCAAGAAGCTCGGCGACGACGCGCGCGGCGTGCTCGCGGCCGCCGCGGAGCTGCGCGAGAAGATCGGCGTGCTCGACGACTTCGTCCGCGAGTCGCTCCCGCGCCTCCAGGTCATGCTGCTCCTCAGCCAGGAGATGACCGCGGCGAAGGAAGTGGCCGCCGCGCGTGCGGCGCCGCTCGAGGACAAGCTGCGCGTCAAGCTCGAGTCGCTCGTCAACCAGGCGGCATCGACACGCAACCTCGCGGGTCAGGTGCTCGACGCGGGCAGCGAGACGCCCGACCGCCTGCGCGGCGTCGCCCTCGCGGCGAAGAACGAGATCGAGCGGATCATCAGCGAGCAGCAGGAGCTGATGCGCCAACTGAAGAGCACCTGAGGGACTGCGCCGTCAGTTTCCCGCGGCAAGCACCGCCCGCGCTTCGGCGGCGTGCTCGCCCTGCGGTGCGAGCGTGAGGTAGCGGCGCAGCTGCTCGCGCTGCGGCTCCGGTTGATCGAGGCGTGCGTGCAGCCGAGCGGCGGCCCAGGCGAATTCCGGCTCGGTCGGGTCGAGGCGAGCCGCGGTCTCGATCTCCGCGAGTGCGGCCCGAAAGTTCTGAGCGCGCTCGAGACTCGTGGACAAGAGCCCGTGCGCGACCGGGTCGTCCGGGTTCTCCGATACAGCGCGATGGAACTGCGCGAGCGCGTCGGGCACGCGGTTCTGGTCGAGGCAGAGCCGCCCGAGCGCGACCATCGCCTTCACGCACGTCGCGTCGACTTCGAGCGCGGTGCGGATCCACTTCTCTCCGTCTTCGGGGCGACCGCCATTCACGAGCGCGGCGCCGAGCTTCAGGCGCAGCTCGGGGTCGGACGAGCGGTCGACGATCGCGTTCGCGAAGCCGCGCGCGGCGTTCGGCGCGTCGCGCTCGAACATGTACGCATCGCCGAGCAGCTCCCACGCTTCCGCGACGTTCGGCTCCTTCTGCAACAGAGCTTCGAGTGTCGCGATCGCACGCTTCGGGTCGGCCTCAATCGTGAGCTGCGCGTCCTGGATGTCCTTGACGATCCGCGCGCCGTCCTTCGGGTCGCGCCCGTCGTGGCGGGCACTCGGACTCACGTATCCGAGCTGAGAAAGGACGGCCTGCTGAGCGCTCGTCAGTTTCTGTGCAGTGCGCAGCTTCCGGTCGTGACGCCGGAGGTGTTCGTCGAGGCGGCGCTTCAATTCGTCGGCGGCACCCTTGTCCATCTCGATCCGGTTGACCGCTTCCGCGGAATCCGCCGCCGGGAGGTACAGCTCCGGCCGCGGCGCGACGATCAGCTTGAGGCCGCCGAGCTCGGCGCCGACGAGCGGCGCGAAACCGTAGTAGTAGGCCGGCGCTTCCGACTCGAAGTAAGCGAGGTGCTCGTCCGTCGGCGCGCCCGCGACCGGCAGCGCAGCGTTCGCGCGCACTTCGTCCGCACCGGATCTCCCGTACATCGCTGCCGGCTTGTCGACGCCGAGCAGGTCGAGCATCGTCGGCGCGAGGGCGGTCACCGACCACGTGCCGGGCAGTCGGCGGCCGGCGGGAAAGCGGCCGGGGGACCACAGCACGAGCGGGACCTTCAGCGTCGCGTCGTAGACGAACACCGTGTGGGTCATCTCGTCGTGCTCGCCGAGCCCCTCGCCGTGGTCGGCGACGACGGCGATCAGCGCGTCGTCGAGGCGGTGTTGTCGCGACAACCCCTCGAGCAGGCGGGCGACGCACGCATCCACGTAGGCGATCTCGTCGTCGTAGGCCGCCGGGTGCTTGCCACGGAACTCCGCGGGCGGGAGGTACGGCGCGTGAGCGTCGTACAGGTGCACCCACGCGAACGCGGGGTCCTCGCCGCACGAGGCGGTGAACGCGAGCGCAGCATCGACGGTCTTCTCGCCGAGCCGCTCGGGCTCCGGCCCGCGAGCCGCGTGCGGCCCGTCGTAGACCTCGAAGCCCGGGTCGAGTCCGAAGCGCCGGTCGAGCACGAACGCGGAGACGAACGCGCCGGTACGGAAACCTCTTTCCTTCAGCGTCTCCGCGAGGAACGGGCTGTCGGCACTGACGCGGAACGCGCCGTTGATCCGTGCGCCGTGGTACGGCGGGTCGGTGCCGGTCAGGATCGACGCGTGTGCGGGCAACGTGATGGGCGCGGTCGTGAGGCAACGGTCGAACACGACGCCTTCGCGCGCGAGTCGGTCGAGCGTCGGCGTCAACCCCGCCTTGCCGCCCCACGCTTCCATGCGATCGGCGCGGAACGTGTCGAGCGTGACGAGCACGATCGTCCGAACGGAGAGCCGGTTCGCGCCGGATCGCGGCCGGAACCGCCATGCGAGTGTCGCCGCCGCCGCGGCCGCGACGAGGACCAGCACGACGAGGACGCCGCGCGAGCGCGTCACGTGCGGCCCCCGGCGGCGCGCCCGCGCCCGACGAAGAACCGACGATCGCCACGACGCGACGTCACGCCGGCGCTGTCCAGGTGCTCGAGCAACGGGATCAAGAACTTCCGCGTCGTCGCGAGCGCGTCGCGCACCTCCGGAACGATGATCTCGCCGGAGCGCTTCGCCGCGAGCTCCGCGACGATCGCGGTCGCGCGCTCGACGGCCGCCGTCGCGAACCAGATCTCCCCGGCGCGCACGACCTCGCGAGTCTGCGCCAACAGTCCGAGCAGGCGGTCGACGGTCGCCGGCGGAGTGCCGATCGCGGTCGCGAGCTCCGCCTTCGACGGCGGCGAGAACGCCGCGCGCGTCAGAGCTTCGAGCATCCGGACGCGCGCCTGCTCCTCGGCGGGTGCGAGTCGCGGAGCGCGGCCGCGTTCGCGGAGTCGTCCGCCTTTCTCGGTCTCGATGTTTCCCGTGTCCTGCAGGTGCTTGGCCACGGCGTCGAACGCGCCGTCGTCGAGATCCATCGCCGCGCGCAACGGTGCGGCGTCCGCCCAGGCCAGCAGCGGTTCAGCCGAATGCACCGCGCGCAGGCGGTCGAGGAGTTCGGCTGCGGCCTCGTCGCGAACTGCG
>CAZOLL010000324.1:0-5364 GCA_964580365.1 uncultured Phycisphaeraceae bacterium | reverse complement strand
GCTCGTGCCGTCCGCCCGCTGGGTTCCTTCCCCGGTGGGCCCCTTTGGAATCCCCGCCTCCCCATCCTTGGGGCACTTCCGGACGGGTTACGCCGTTGAGGACGGGCGCTTGGGTGAACTGCACACCAGGCCGCATGCGAACTCGGCATCAAGTATTGAAGTCACTTCCGCTCGCACGGTCGGAGCGGAGAGCGGTTGCTTCTCGTCGTTGTCTCGGGATTCACGCGGGGCGCAGCCGTGCATGAAGTGGCCAAGTGTCGAGTCACGGAGTGCAGTCACTCAACAACCGCTCCCCGCTCCCACTGATCAAGTTGAAGTGACTCCAATACTTGATGCCGCACTCGGCAGGTTCTTCCTGTGCAGTCGGGATGAACACGTGACCTCAACCGCGTCACCCGCCCGGTAGTGCCCCAAGGATGGGGAGGTGGGGATTCCAAAGGGGCCCACCGGGGAAGGAACCAAGCAGGCGAACGGCACGAGTCCCGCAGTTCGAGCGCTCGGCGATCGTGCACCGCGCGCCGTCGTTCGAGCGCGAATCGCACCAGCCGTTTGAATGCTCTTCCCCTCTGGGCCCCTTTGGCGCGGGGTCACGGGGGCGCGCAGCCCCCGTGTTCCGGTGGCGAACGCCACGCCCCGCAGCGCCCGCTGCAGCAGAGCGCGACGCAGTCGCCGCCTGCGGCGCGAGCCGCATCACTTCTTCCCCGGCGCCTCCTCAACGTTGAGGATGAACGCATCCACGATCACGCCGGCATCGTCGGCAAGAAACTCCGCCTTGTGCGCGATGGCAAGCGCAAGGTTCGCCGGCTCCAGCTTGTCGCAGTCGCGCTCGAGACGTCCTCGCAGACGGCCGTAGCCGCCGTCGCTGAATTTCGCGCCGCTCTCTTCGTCTTCGGGATCGTTGCGCTGGAATGCGCCGACCAGCTCGAGCGCGTTCTTGTCGCCGGTGCGGGACGCGCAGACGATCGCGCCGTGGATCGACCACTCGATCCAGCGCAGCTCCGCGAGCGACATCTTCTCGGAGCGGAGGGTTTGCGAGAGCGCGGACCAGAAACCCGCGAAGGCCTCGGAGATGCCGGAGATCGCGTCGATCTTCCGCTTGATGTCGGCGACGAAGCCGCCGGTCTCTTTCTTGCCCGCGTCCTCGAGGTCCTTGAACGCGTTGCGAATCGGTTGCGCGGCGGCGGTGCGGACGCGGAGGTAGGCGACGAAGCGCTCTGCGGGAATGCGGCGGTCGGCGGGCGGCGTGAACGGGAACTCCGCGTTGGTCGCCTCGGCGTCGCGCAGACCGTTGGCGAACGAGCTGCCCGCCTTCCAACTGAAGAAGCCGATCCCGCCGACAGCGAGGAGCACGAGGACGGCGATCACGCCGCAACCGATCATGAAGCAACCGCGCATCGACGCACCGTCTCCTACCGCGCGAGCGCGCGGTTCACCGATTCGTGAGCCGTCCGGATCAGCCCTGCGCGGCGAGCGCCTTCTCGATCTCGGGCTGGAGCGCCTCGGGCGTCGTCTTGCTCGGGTAGAAGCCGATGATCTTGCCGTCCTTGCCGATGAGGTACTTGCAGAAGTTCCATCCCGGCACGCTGCCCGTCGCGTTCGTCAGGTACTGGTAGACCGGCGACTGACCGGCGCCCGGCTTCACCTCGACCTTCGCCGCGAGCGGGAACTTCACCGAGTACTTCTCGGTGCAGAACTGCCGGATCTCCTCGGCGCTGCCCGGCTCCTGCTTCCCGAACTCGTTGCTCGGGAAGCCGACGACCACGAGACCCTTCGGCCCGAGCGACTCGTGCAGCGCTTCGAGCCCCTTGTACTGCGGCGTGTACCCGCACTCGCTCGCGACGTTGACGAGCAGGAGCACCTTGCCCTGGTAGGTGGAGAACGGCACGTCCTTCCCCTCGAGCGACGTGTAGCTCATGCCGAGGATGCCGTCCTGCTTCGATGTGGCCATGGCAGAAGGGTTCTCCGTCGTCGGGGAAGCGGGTGCGGTCGGCGCGGGTGCGGCCGGAGCCGGCGAGTCCGAAGTCGGCGCGAGCGGAGCGTCGACCGCGGAGTCGTGTTCGCGCGCGCACGCCGCGAGCGCGAGCGCGCTCGAGAGGAAGAGGTGGATTCTCATGGTCGCGCGATCCTAACGGCGTCGCGCGTCAGTTGTCGATCTCGGGCAGAGTCGACGCGTCGCTGCCGTCGCCGGAGTGGTTTCCAGTGAAGGTGACGCCCGCGCCGGAGTTCGCGAAGTCGATGCGGTTCTTCGAGGCCTTGTTGTCGGTGATCGTCGTGCCGGTCGCGTTGTTCTCGATGCCTTCGGCGGTGTTTCCCTTCGCCTGGTTCTTGTCGACGATCACGCCGACACCGCCTTCGACGTCGATGCCGTCCTCGCCGTTGTCGAACGACTTGTTGCCGACGAGCGTGATCGAGTTGCCGAAGACGTTGAACCCGTCGCGACCGCTGCGCCGCGCGACATTGTTCTTGATCGTGTGGCCGTTGCCGCGGATCAGGAAGCCGTTCTCGCCGACGTGGCCGCAATCGGTCACCACGTTGCCCTCGACCACGACGTTCGTCGTGTCGTTCTCGAGCTCGATCCCGAACGACGTGGCCGCCTCCACGCTGTTGCCGGCGACGCGGCTGTTGGAACCGCCGACTCCGATTCCGTATCCAGTGCGATACACGCGCGAGATGCGATTGCCGGTCACGGTCTGTCCGTTGTTGCCCGAGTAGATCCCGTAGTTGTCGTCGATCCCCTCGATGCGGTTGTTGCGAATCACCAGCTCCTCGCCGTTGCCGCGGATGCCGTCGGTACTGCAGTCGACGATCTCGTTGTTCTCGACGCGTCCGCTGGTGGAGTCGACGGAGATCCCGCTGCCCGTGGTGCCGCGGATCTCGCAGTCGCGCACGATCCCGTTCGGGCCGTTCACCTCGATCGCGTCCAATGTCACGCACTCGACCTCGCAGTCGAGGACTCGTCCGTCGGGGCCGGTGATGCGGATGCCGTTTTCCTTGCCCATCAGCACGGAGCACTTCGTGACCGACGCGCGCATTCCGATGACCTCGATCGCGATGCCGGCGGTGTGCGACGTGCGCACGCGGCGGATCGTGACGTCGTCGCCCGTGATCTCGATGCCGTCGTCGTCGCAGACGAAGATGCGCGTGTCGAGAACCTTGTTGCCGTTGCCCGCGCTGCAGTAGATCGGTCGCGCTTCGCAGGCGCGGAACTCGCAGTCCACGATCACGAGGCCCGGCTGGCTGCCGATGACGCCCGCACCTTCCGACATCGCATCGTGCTCGCGGTTCTGGATCACGAAGCCGTCGATCGTTACGTTCGCGGACTGCACCTTGAACCCCGGACCGAGCGGAATGCCGGCGGGTCCGCGCCCGTCGACGACGACGCGGCCGTCGCTCTCGAACTCGAGGCCGTCCTTGCCGGGCGGAACCACGACCGCTTCGTGGTACACGCCCGCCTTCACGAGGATCGTGTCGCCCGCCGAAGCGGCGGCGACGCCGTCGCTGATCGTCGAGATCGGGCCACCCTTCGAGACCTTGATCACCTTCGCGGTGGCGAAGGGAGCGATGGAAAGCGTGACGAGGACTGCAACGATCGAACGCGACATGGGGAAGCCTCCTTTCCCCCCGTCGCGCGCTCGCGGCCGCTCCGCGGCCATGAAAAACCGGAAGTCCGTCAGTCGACGGAGGGCCCGCGCTCCGCCGCATCCGCGACGCGGTCCGCGCTGCGCGCGCCGTAGGCGAAGTAGATGACGAGGCCGATCGCGAGCCAGATACCGAAGCGCTCCCAAGCCGTGCGCGGGAGACCGAGCATCGTGAAGATGCACGCGCCGATGCCGACCGGCGCGACGAGCCAAACGAACGGCACCTTGAACGGCCGCTCGATGTCGGGGCGCTTGATCCGCAGGACGAGCACGCCGAGGCAGACGATCGCGAAGGCGAACAAGGTGCCGATGTTGGTGAGGTCGTAGGTCTCGTCGTCGTCCATGATCGCGGCGCCGAGCGCCACCGCGATGCCCGTTGCGATCGTCGTGATGTGCGGCGTGCGGTAGCGCGAGTGCACTTTGCACAACGACTTCGGCAACAGGCCGTCGCGCGCCATCGAGAAGAAGATGCGCGGTTGACCGAGCTGGAAGACGAGCAGGACCGACGTCGTCGCGACGACCGCGCCGACGGAGAGCAGGAACTTCAGCCAGCCGAGACCCGCGCCCTCGAGCGCGGCGGCGAGCGGCGCGGAACCCGTCAGCTCGTGGTAGTCGACGAGCCCCGTCGCGACGAGACCGACCAGCATGTACACGACGGTGCAGATCGCGAGCGACCAGAGGATGCCGCGCGGCATCGTCTTCTGCGGCTCCTTCGCTTCCTCCGCGGCGGTCGAGATCGCGTCGAAACCGATGAACGCGAAGAAGGCGATCGCCGCGCCCTGGTGGATTCCCTCCCAACCGTTCGGCGCGAACGGGTGCCAGTGCGCCGTGTCGACTTTCCCGAGGAACGTCGGCACCGTGACGAACAGCGCCAGCACGAGCAGCTTCACCACCACCATGATGTTGTTGACGAACGCGCTCTCGCTGACGCCGCGCACGAGGATCCACGTCACGCCGAGCACGGCGACCACCGCGGGGAGGTTGATGACGATCGGGTGCCCGCCGAGGTGCGGCGCGTTGTCGAGGACCGCTTGCAGCGACGCGGCGGCGGCCAGATCTCCGCCGTTCGTCGCGGCGGCGAGCTGCTGCAGGACGTCGCGGTAGGAGTGCCCGAGCCAGTCGGGCAGATGGAGGTTCCACGTCGCGAGGACCTCTTGCAGGTAGCTCGACCACGAGATGGCCACGGCGACGTTGCCGACCGCATATTCGAGGATGAGGTCCCACCCGATGATCCACGCGACGAACTGTCCGAGCGTCGCGAACGCGTAGTTGTAGGCCGACCCCGCGACGGGGATCATCGCCGTCAGCTCCGCGTAGCAGAGCGCGGCGAAGGTGCAGACGCCTCCAAGAAGGAGGAAGGAAAGCACCAGCGCGGGCCCGGCGCCCGCGCGGACACCGGCTTCGCCGTTCGCCGCGGTGCCGAGCGTCGAGAAGATGCCCGCACCGATCACGGCGCCGATGCCGAGGAAGATCAGCTCTCGCGTCCCGAGCGCGCGCTTCAGGCCGGACCTCTCGCCGGCGACGTCCTCGCGCATCCGATCGACGCTCTTCGTGCGGAACAGGCTCATTCGACTCTCCGGGTCCGACTCACAGGACGCGTCACGCGCGTAACGTCGCGCCTTCTTTCTTCGCGATCCACATCGAGCAGACGAGGTCCGAGCAGACGTTCGGGACCGTGCGCGTCATGTCGACCTGGGTATTCTTCGGCGTCGCTTCCTCCGAGCGG
>CAZOLL010000323.1:0-5366 GCA_964580365.1 uncultured Phycisphaeraceae bacterium | reverse complement strand
CGGTCGGGCATCTCGACCGAGCTGCCGTCCTTGCGCAGAAGGTCGGCCCGATGGGAATCGCGGCTCACCTCGCCGGTGAGGTTCGCGACGATCGCGTCGGCGCCGGCCCGCGTCATCGTCGCGCGCGCGCGCCGCCAGAGTTCCTCGCGCGGGATCCCCGACTCGAGCTTGAAGAGGATCATCGGCAGGCCGGGAAAACGGAAGCGGATCTGATCGCCGATCTTGGGCGTTTGCGTCATGCGCAACACCAGCTCGGGCTCGGAGGACGAGATCTTGCCGGGCGTCCGCACCGGCGCATAGTCCGCGACCGCGGCGGCGTGAACGAGCGCCGCGTGCGCTTCGCCTCCAAGAGCCGACGTGAGGCGCTCCAGGAGGGATGCGGCCGATTCGTACTCGACGATGCGGAGGCGCGGATGCGCCGCGGGCCGGATCGAACCGACGCACGAGAGCATCGTGACTCGATGCCCCGCGTCGAGGAACGCCGACGCCACGGCGGTGCCGAGAGCGCCAGTCGAGACGTTCGAGACGAAGCGGACCTCGTCCACGGCCTCGCGCGTGGGACCGGACGTGAGCGCGACGACGAGCCCCCGACCGTTCACGGACCGGGACACTCCGTCACTGCGGCGGGCCCGCCGCGAACAGATCGTCGAGCGAGAGCGTGCCCGAGCTGTTGGCCCTCTTCTCGATGCGGAAGCCCGTGACGCCGACGTTCGCCGTGTTGGGGAGCGTGCCGGACCACCAGATCGACATGAGGTTGACCCCCGGCGGCGGCGGAGCGAGCAGTTGCGTCCACACCGCGTAGTTCCAATCGACCGAAGGCGTGGCGCGGTTCAGCACCACGGTGAAGAGAATCGGCACGCCGGCGGGCAGGGTGAGGCCGGTCGTTCGACCCGCGACGAGCAGACGGTTCGCCGAGTCGGATCCCGTGGCCGGGATGATGTCGCCTGCAGGATTGTCGGCCTGAATGCCGGTGTCGAACGGCGAGTCGTGGCTCGCGAGGATCGCCTCGAACGAAACGGTGAGCGGACCGGTCATCACGTTCGTGTCGTTCTGGAACTTGCAGGTCATCGTGACCTTTTCGGAGGTCAAGCTCTTGATCTGCAGCAGCTTCCCGCCGTCGGGAGCCGGCGCGAGCTGGACGTTCGAGAGGCCGACGATCTGGATCGAGCCGATGTCCGCCATGATCGTGCCGCTCGACGAATCGAACGTGCCCTGGAAGAGCGTCGTGAAGAGAGGCGCGGAACCGAGCGCGAGCGCTGAAAGGAGAAGGCCCGCCGCGACGACGTGCGCCCAGCGCAGGGAAGACATAAAGGATCGGCGAGTTCGCATCGTTCGCACCACCGCGGAGGCCGGGGGCTCCCGAAGGCCGAAGTAGCCGCGCGAGGCCGCGCAAGCCGCGTCGCTCCGGGGGCGACGGAGGCGAATATACCGTGCGCCGACACGCGCCCGTCAGGATTCTTCGGCGGTTCGACGCTTGCGTTGCGCGATCGAACCCGCACCGTCACCCACGGCATCGGAGGGCCCCGAAAGCGACGAGGTCGCGTGGATCCCCAAACGCTCCAGGATCTTGTAGAGCCCGCGGATCGAGACCCCGAGCCGATCGGCAGCCCGGGTCTTGTTGCCCGCGCAGTCCGCGAGGACCTCGGTCACGAGCTGGCGCTCGAAGTCGTCCAGGCGCTCCTTCAACGGCGCGCTGCCGAGGCTGCGGTTGGCCGACCCCGCTTCGCGGATCGCGGCCGGAAGATCGTCCACGTCGATCGAGCCGCGCTCGGTTCGCAAGAGCACGAGGCGCATCACCTCGTTCTGGAGCTCTCGGACGTTTCCGGGCCACGAGTACTGCTCGAGGCGCTCGATCGCCTCTCGTGAGAATCGGCGGCGTGGTCCGCGCCCGGTCTTCGCGGCCTCCTCGGCGAAGTGCTCGACGAGCAGGCGGATGTCCTCCTTGCGCTCGCGCAGGGGCGGCAGGAACACGGGCGCGACGGCGAGCCGGAAATACAGGTCCTCGCGGAATCCTCCCGCGACGATCAGGCGCTTCAGGTCGCGGTGTGTCGCGGAGAGGATGCGAACGTCGACGCGGATCGGCTCCTTCCCGCCGACGCAGTAGAACTCGCCGTGCTGAACGACGCGCAACAGCCGCTTCTGAACCTCGAGGCTCATGTCGCCGATCTCGTCGAGGAACAGAGTGCCGCGGTTCGCCTGCTCGAACATCCCGTGGTGATCTCGGTCCGCGCCCGTGAACGCGCCGCGCACGTAGCCGAACAGCTCCGCCTCGATCAGCGGCTCCGCGACCGCGGCGCAATTGATCGTGACGAACGGCTTGTCGCCGCGACGGCCGTTGTGGTGGATCGCCCGCGCGACGAGCTCCTTTCCGGTGCCGCTCTCTCCGCGAACCAACACGGGGAGGTCGGTGTCGGTGATGCGGTCGAGGAGTTTCAGGACCTCCTCCATCCGCGGGCTCTGCGTGACGATGTTTCGGTAGTCGTAACGTCGCGCCTGCGCGCGGCGCTCCGCCTCGATCTCGACCTTCGCCTCGACGAGCTCGCGGGCCTGAGCGGCCACCGTCTTCAGGAGCTCGGCGTTCAACCGCTCGATCTCCTGTTTCGCTCCCGCGAGCGCGCGGGTCTGGTCGAGCTTCTCCTGGTACAGGTGCGCGCGCTCGAGCGCGATGCCGGCAGCCGATGCGAGGTCGGAGAGGGTCTCGAGGTCGACGACGTCGAAGCGGTCGACGACATCCGGATGGTCGAGGTAGATGCTGCCGAGCACGCGGTCCGGGGTGCGGATCGGCGCGCAGACGATCGAGAGCACGCGCAGCTCCGCGATGGACGCGATCGACCGCAGGCGGTCGTCGTGCAGCGCGTTCGACGTGAGGATCGGCGTGCCCGACATCGCGGTCTGCCGCGCGACCGAGTGGCTGATCTCGAACTCCGGGTTCTCGATCTTCTGCTCGGCGAAGTTCCGCGCGACCGGAACCTCGATCTCCTTCCCGCGCACGAGCACGAGGAATCCGCGGCGCGCGCCGCACAACTCGATCGCGTGGTCGAGGATCAGATCGAGCAGGCGCCCCGGGTCGAGCTCGGAGTTGATCGCCTTGTTGATCTCGAGCAGGCGCTCCATGCCCTTCATGCGCCGCTCGATCGACGTAAGGTCCGTTCCGGCGGTGCCGCCGGGCCGAGACGCGGCGGTCAGGAGCGCGAGCACGCGGTCCGCGCGCATCACGAGGCGCGGGCGCCGTCGCTCGACGAATCGCCGGCGCGCCGACTCGATGCGCTTCGCGATGCCGGCCAGACGCGTGAGGTCCGTGACCGAGCCGTCCGCTGCGTCGCGCGCGAGGTCTCGTTCCGCGCGCAGGAGGAGAAGCAGGCCGTGCTCGACCGCGAAGCCGTCCGCAGCGAGGAGTCCGAGCGCGTCCGGGCCGTCGCCGCCCGTGGTCGAATCCGCGAGCGCGGAGAGCAGACGGCTCTCCGGATCGGCTCCGGGCCCGTCGGGTTCGCGTGGCGTGTCCGCGAGGAGCGCCGACAACTCCTGCGTGCGACCGAGGTCGTGCAGGGCGAGCGCGGTCCACAGCGCGGCGGACCGCACTCGCCATGGAGTCGCGCCGAGTCGCGCCGCGGCGATCGCGAGCCGCCCCACGCGCACCGCGGCCGCCGAGCGTCCTGCGCCGGCGTGATCCTGCACGCAGTGCGCGAGCACCTCCGCGACGAGGTCGGGGTCACCGCTGTGCCGCACCATGCGCACCGCGCGCGCGAGCTCCGCGCGTCCCTTGCGTTCGTCGCCGGACTCGCCAAGGAGCAGGCCGAGGTGCGAGATGATCCCCGCGGCGACGGCCGGGAGGCCGAGACGCTCGCGCAACGAGACGGCCTCCGTCAACCCCCGCAAGGCCTCGTCGTGGTTGCCCGCGGCGAACTCGGCATCGGCGAGGTGGCGCAGGAACATCGACAGGTTCAATCGTGAGCCGACTCCCGAGAGAGTGGTACGGCCTTTTTCTCCGAGTTCGCGCACTCCGGCGATGTCGCCGCACATCATGCGCGCGTTGACGAGCTGGACCAGCGCGGTCTCGACGCCCACCCGCGAGCCCGAGGCCTCGAGCCGGGGCAGGAGCTCCTCCGCCATCCGCCGCGCTTCGGCACCGCGTCCCTGAAGCGTGAGCACGTGAACCTGGTTCGTGATCGCGTTGATCTCGAGATCGGCTCGTCCGACGCGCCGCCCCATCTCCGCCGACTCGGCGAACGCGGCAAATGCCTCGTCGAGCGGACCGGTGCGCGTGAGGGCGGTGCCGTAGGTGGCGATCGCGACCGCTCGCTCGATCGAGGTGTCGTCGCCCGCGGCGGAGATCGCCGCACGCGCGGAGGCGACGGCCTCCGCGTTCTTGCGCGCCTGGCGGTGGATCATCGACTCGACGATCAAGAGCGCGGAACGCGCGGCGCCGGACGCTCCCGCGACCGCGAGCCCCAGCTCGATCTCGTGTCGCGCCGCGTTCGCGCGGCCAAGGCGGAGTTCGGCGCGCGCGGTGAGCGCCCGCAAACGCGCGTGGTCGTCGGGGTCGCCGGACAGCCCGTCCGCGGCGTGCGCGAGCTCGAGCGTCTCGTGACTACGATCCGCCATCATCCTGCACTCGGCGAGCCAGCGCAGCGCGGTGAGACGCTGTCGTGGGCGCTGAGCCGGCGCGCAGAGATCGAGCGCGCGAGAAAGGAACCGAGCCGCCTCGGCGGCGCGGCCGGCCCGACGCAATTCGATTCCCGCCTCGAGCAGGAGTTCGAGCGCGCGCGCGTCATCGCCGGCGCGAGCGAGGACGAGCGCCGCCTCGCCGCGGCGCCGCGGGTCACCGGCGGCGGAGTCGAGCAGAGCCGACGCGCACGCAGCGAGATCTGCGGCGGACGCGTCTTCAGGGCGACTCGCGCACGCGATCGCGTCGGAAGCCGGCGCGACGCCGTCCTCGGAGTCGACGACGAGTCCGCGGGCGCGCAAGAGCGCCAACGCGGCGTCCCCCGTCTCGGCGCCGAGCAGTGATCGCGCAAGGCCCGCCGGCACGGGCACCATCGCCGTCGACGCCGCGCGCAGGAATCGCGCCGCGGATCCGTCGGACCGATCGAGCGCGGACAGTCGCATGCGCGCACGCTCGACGAGCTCCGGGTTTGCACGCCGCTCGAGCACGCCTTCGGCATCCCAATACACGTGGTCACCACGTGCGGCGAGATCGCCGGCCTCGATCGACGCGCGCAGCCCCAAGCGGATCGTCTCCGCGTCGGCGGTCGGACCGAGGCGAAGGCGGCGCGACACGGACTCTGGAAGCGGCGCGCCGAATTCACGCTCGACACGCTCCCGCATCCGAGCGACGTCCGCGGTGTCGGGCGCCGGAGCGTCGAGAT
>CAZOLL010000322.1:0-5392 GCA_964580365.1 uncultured Phycisphaeraceae bacterium | reverse complement strand
GGGTTCGCGATTGAAACCCCCCATCCCACCCGGGCTCCCCGGGGGTCATCTCTGTTGTGGGGGGTGTTCGAAGGGGGTGCGCCCGGGCATTCGGCGGCGGCCGCCCCCCCCCCCCCCCGAAGTGAAATCTGATGAAACCGGGCCCGCGCTCCCAGAGGTCTCGCAGCTCGGGTTCATCCAGAACGTTGGGCAGTTCGACGAGGGCGTCGACTTCCAGGTCAAGCGCGGGGGTTTGACCACCTACCTGACGAGTGACGCCTTCTTCGTCGCGGTGCCGCACGTTGTGGAACCCGGGGACTTCACCCGCGGCCACGACATTCGCTTGCCGGAAATCGAAGTCTCGTGGGTGCGATTCCGCTTCGAAGGTGCGGAGCGCGTGAAGCCCGAAGGGCGCGATCGAGAGGCCGCCTACGCCAACTACTTCTTCGGCAACGATCCCTCGCGATGGAGGAGCTTCGTTCCGAGTTGGTCTCGGGTGCACTACACCGGGCTCTATCCCGGGATTGATCTAGATGTGCGACACACGCCCGGATTGGAGTACGACCTCGAGCTCTCGGCGGGCGCCGACGTGGATCGAGTCAGAATCCGCGTCGACGGCGCTCGATCGCTCAGGGTCGACGAGAACGGGGCGCTGTGCGTCGAAACCGCATCGGGAGTCCTGAGACAGCTTCCGCCTCGCTCGTTCGTGCACGAGTCCGATGGCACGCGCCGACTCACCGAGAGCAGTGTGGTTCTGATTGACGAGCACACTTTCGGATTCGAATTGCCAGGAAGAGACCCGCGCTCGGCCGTCACCATTGATCCGCCGCTTCAAATGTTGACGCCGAAGTGGTTCACCTACTGGGGCGGGAGCGGCGCTGACTTGGTGCTCGATGTTGCGCAGGGAAACGGTGTCGCCAGCTCGAGTCAGGTCGTGGCGACGGGGGCGACGTTGGAGCCACCGCCCGCTCCTCCCGTCACCTATTTAGAGCGGAAGAGCGAGCTGTCAGGAACTTCACACAAAGGCGGATGGGTTGTGTTCGTTTCGAAATTCAACACGACCCCCAAGACACTCAGCAAGAGCCTACTCTGGTCGACCTTCGTCGCATCCACTCCGATCACAGGACAGGTCGAAAATAGTTTCGATGTCGGCAAGGGAATCGACATCGATTCAGAAAACGGTGTCTACGTCGCGGGGTACACCAACACAGATCCTGGGACGTTTCCTGTCACCTCAGGCGCTTTCGACACGATCTTCGGTGGTCCGGGAGGGGATGCGTTTGTGCTCAAGCTCGCCAGCGATGGCTCACAGCTTGAGTATTCAACTTTTCTAGGCGGCACGCTGATCGATGTCGCGGAAGACATCAAGGTCGACGGATTCAAGAACGCTTACGTCACTGGATGGACCGATTCCGCCGGCCCCCCGTTGGCGGCCGAACCGTTCCCGACTACCCCGGGCGCAGCGGACGATAGCGTTGACTCGACACATTGGGCCGGATTCTTGACGACACTTAACTTGAGTGGATCCGCCCTTGTCTGGTCGACGATTATCCAAGGCGACGTCACCAACGGGCTTCCCAACGTGAAGTCCTTCGCCGTTTCTCTGGCAGTAGATCCCATCGTGCCGTCCGATATCCGACCCTATGTGGTGGGGTTCATCGATACCTCTGGTGGCGGTGCTGGATTCCCTTGCTCGATCAATGCACTGCGCAACGGCCCACTCGCGGGTGTTACCACCGATGGCTTCATCACAGGTATCACCGCGAATGGGTCTGCCCGAACGTATTCCACATACTTCGGCGGCGGAGGGAGCTCCGCGACCAATCATTTGTGGGATATTGCCGTGTTACCGGACGAGCGGCTCGCGGTTGTCGGGTCCACGACGTCGCAGGGACTCCCGGTCTTGAATGAGTTTCGAGTCAGCGGCCCAAACCAGCGGGAAGGAGTCGTCGCGACGATCAACCCGATGGCAGCGACCGGTGTCGCAAGCCTTGAGTTCAGCTCATATGTCGGCGGATCCGATGCTGATGAACTGCTTGCTGTGGCCACCGATTCCGCGGGCTCCATTTATACGACCGGATGGACACGCTCGCTCAACGCCTCATTCACTGGCGTCTTCGGTAATCTGATCACCGCTTCGTCGGTCTGGGCAGACCGCAAGGGTCCGCAGGATGCGATGCTCTTCAAGATCGCTGCGGACCAGAGCATCGTGTATGGCGGTTTCCACGGTGGCGGGTACACCGGTGGTGCTTGGCCGGGAGAAGAGATCGCGTACGCAATCGAGGGCAATGGAAGCACGGTGATTCTGGGAGGGATGACGACAAGCGACGACTTTCAACTTTACGACCCGCAGCTGATACCGTTGTACTCATACCAGCCTGTCAACTTCAGTGGACAATCAACCTATGGAACGGCCGGCACTTTCGATGGCGCGCCGCCCGATCTGCACAGCTTTCAAAGCCACATGGACGGCTTCGTGCTGCGGCTGAATGTACAGTAAGCGCGATCATAGGACCTGTTTCATGAAGCCAACCATCGCACTGCTCACTGCCGCGATACTCGTGTTGTATAGCCGTGACACGGCGCGGGCTCAGGGCCCGATCGTGTCGATTGTCCGTCCTCCAGGCGATTGGTTCGTCGGTCCGATGGCCAAGCTCGGAGACATCGATTCGGATGGCTGTCCGGAGGTCGTGACTCTGCTCCTCGAGGTCCCTGACATCCTTCCGGATCTGCGTCGCTTGGAAGTGCGCAGCGCGCGAACCGGAGTTGTTCTCTGGAGCGTCGGAGACTCGAACCCACTATCTGGCTTCGGCGCGAGTGAGGCTGGCGGTAGCGATTTCGATGCGGATGGCGTGAACGACTTGATCATCGGCGCTCCCGGCGTGAAGCCGTTCTTTTCACCGAGCATGGCCGGCACAGTAACGACGCGCTCGGGTAAGACCGGCGCTCTCCTCGGCACGTTCACGACCACCGACATCGATGGACTCTTCGGATGGAGCGTCGCCGGACTCGGCGACATCGACGGAGACGGGAGTGGCGATCTCGTGATCGGAGCTCCGACGGAGGATCGCGGTGGAGTTGCCTTCGCGGGTGCCGTTCACGTCTACTCCGGAAAGACGGGTCTCGAGAAATGGGCGTTTTCGGGCGTGAGCCCGGAGTCGTGGTTGGGACGATCCGTCGCGAGTGTTGGTGACTGGGACGGCGATGGCGTGGGAGATCTTCTGATCGCCGCGCCGGCCGAGGACGTCGCGGGCGTGACGAGTGCCGGTTCGATTCGCGTAGTTTGCGCGGCAACCGGTCAGGCGCTCTTCTCGAGTTCGGGAGCATCGACGTTCGACGGCCTCGGCAGTTCAGTGAGCGCTGCCGGAGACCTCAATGCCGACGGTTTTTGCGATATCGCCGCATACACGTGGCTTCACGGCGCGGGGCCGGTGAGTTCCGCTGTACTTGCATTGGGCGGTGGATCCGGAGTTCCGCTGTTCTCGGTCCCGCTTGCGACTTCCGACGAACTTTCCCTCTCCCCTGCAGGCGACGCGAATGGGGACGGGTATTGCGACATCGCAGTCGGGAACGGCAGGGGCATCGGACCTGAGGGGCAGTACGGCTGGGTGCAGGCTCGCTTGGGACCGTCAGGAGCGCTGCTATGGACTGTGTATGGCACGTCTTCGAGCAAGGGTCTCGGAGCGAGGATTGCGAATCTAGGCGACGTGAACGGCGATGGCATCGCTGACATTGGGGCAAGCTCGAGGCCACTCGGGAGCAACATCGAAAACGCCGTCCGCATCTTCACCGCGACCTGCGGCAAGACGGAGACGTTCGGCACGAGCTGTCCGACCTCGCACGGCGCGCTCCCCAGCCTGACAGTCCTCGGCTCGCCGTGCCTGACGCCGCTCGGGTCGGGCGTCACGCTTCGCGTCGATCTCACGGTCAACCCGACTGCGCCGCTTTGGGGGCTGGTCCTGCTTTCCCCGAGCGAGACGTCGATTCCGTTCGGCGGCGGGTGCTCTCTCGTCGTCGGACCCACGCCGACCGTGCCGATCATCGTGCCGATGTTCACCGGGCTGTACGGCCTCGCGCTCGGTCCCGTTCCGCTCGGCCTTCCGCTCGGGCCGTATGTCGCGCAGGCGTTCCGTGCGGACTCCGGGCTGCCGGCTGGGTACTACGCGACGAACGGCGTGCGCTTGACGGTGGAATGAGGTCCGGCGAACGGCTCTCAAGACGCCCGCTCAGTTCGCCGCGTCGACGCGCTCGATCGTGAATGTGCCGAGCGGGAGGCGCGTGTCGAACGGCGGGCTCGTGAGCTTGCGGATGCGGCGGTGCTTCGCGGGCTCGAGGTCGGGCGAGGTGTAGATCGCTCCATCGTCGGTGCCGGCGTCCTGCGCGAACAACTGCACCGTCCGAGTGCGGATCCAGTCGCCCTGCTCGAAGAGGCGCAGGCCCGAGACGCCGACGAACCAGTCGGGGCTCGGCGCGACCATCGACACGAGCGTGAGGCGCTTGTGCGCAAGCGACGTCGTGAACGTGACCGACGTCGAGCCGGGCGAGCCGATGCCGCTGCCGAGGATCACGCCGCTCGCGGAGCCGGCGGTGACCGCCGCGCCGATCTCGGTGGACAACGGCGTCGTCGCGCCCTGCTCGGCCATGCGCTCGATGCCCGCGGCCGCGAGCGCGCCGCGCCGCCAGAACGAGACGGTTTTCGAGTGCGTCGTGCCGACGAGCGGCGAAAAGTGCGCGCCGGCCGGGAACTGGTACGGGTGCGTCGACGCGGACCACGTCGCGGTGAACGTCACCTTGAAAGTCGCGGTCGGAGTGGGCGACGGCTGCATCGACGGCATCGGCGTCGCCGGAAGGACGGGCGCCAGCAACGGGAGCAGGAGCGAGAGCACGAGCGGGATCCGCATGAAGGTCTCCGAATGGGTGAGAAGCTCCGATGCCGGCGGCCCGCCGGGGTTTCGCCGCCTCCGCCGGCGCTGGTAACTTCGCCGCCCCCCCCCCGAGAACCGGAGAGCGCCGTCGTGCCCGAGCTCGCGAACATCGTCACGCTGCAGTCGCACATCCTCGCCGAGGAGTCGAAGCACCCCGGTGCGTCGGGCACCTTCTCGTGGATCCTCTCCGCGCTGTCCATCGCGGCGAAGGTGATCGCGGCGAAGATCAAGCGCGCGCGGCTCGAGGACGTGCTCGGCGCGCTCGACGCGGAGAACGTGCAGGGCGAGCGCCAGCAGAAGCTCGACGTCATCGCGAACGAGGCGCTCTTGAAGTTCCTCGGCGGCCGCTCGGGCGTCGCGATCGTCGCGAGCGAGGAGAACGAGGAGCCGATCCTCCTGCGCACCGACACCGGCGACGAGCGCCGCTACGTCGTGCTGTTCGACCCGCTCGACGGCTCGTCGAACCTCGACACGTGCGGCGGCGTCGG
>CAZOLL010000321.1:0-5428 GCA_964580365.1 uncultured Phycisphaeraceae bacterium | reverse complement strand
AGGTCACGGGGAAGGGTTACGAGGCGTTCCTGCGCGAGAGATTCTTCGAGCCGCTCGGCATGAAGGACACCGGCTACGTCCTGCCGAAATCGGCGCAGGAGCGGATCGCGTGCTGCTACCGCAGAGGCGAGCGCTGGGGACTTCCGAACGAGAAGAACTGGCGCGCGGACGGACCGGGCTGGCACCTGCGCGCGAACGGCGGGATGCTGACGACGCTGGCCGACATGCGGCGCTGGGTCGAGTCGCTCGACGAGGCGAAGGTCCTCGACGAGGAGCACTGCGACGAGCTGTTCGTCCAGCGCGTGAGCGAAGGCGGCGGGACGTTCTACGGCTACGGGTGGTCGGTCTTTCCCTCGCCGCTCGGCGGCCAGATCCGCACGCACAACGGCGGCAACGGGATCCTCTCCGCCGACCTCTGGTGGCACCCGAACCGATCACGTCTCGTGTTCGTGACGTCGACGCGATCGGAGTGGGTGGCCGACAGCGTGCGTGAGGGCGTCATCGACTTCCTCAACGGGCAACCGCGGCCGCTGCCGTCGCCGACGCGTGCGGCAGATCCCTCTGAGCCGACCGCGGCCGCGGGTGTGTACCAATGCCGCGGGGGCGCGCAGGACGGCGCGCGGTTCGAGGTCGCGTGCGACGGTGAGGCGGTGTGCATCGACGCGAAGGATGCCGCGGCGTTCGCGATCCTCTCCGATCCCGGCGCGAAGGATCTTCCTGCTCGACTCTCGCTGAGCAAGGCGACCGACGCGATCGTCACGGCGATCCGGCGCGGCGACTACGCGGAGCTCGAGAAGCGCTGCGAGCGCTCGAACGAGACCGACTCGTTCGCCTCTCGCGTCCGGGCGACCCTCGAGCAGCGCGCGGTGGAGGCGGGGACCTGGACCTCGCACGAGACGCTCGGACCCGCGCCCTCGGAGAGCGGCGTGGTCGTCTGGGTGCGCGCGGTGGCGGAACGAGAGACCGCCTACATCGGATTCGTCTGGAGCGGTGAGCAGATCGCGGGTCTGAAGTTGCGCGAGCGCGCCCCGCAGCGGCGCTTCTATCCGGTCGCGTCGACCGGCGCCGACGCCGGCGCGCGATACGAGTCGTTCTCGCTGATGCCCGCCGACGCGGATCTGCCGCCGGTGACGATCGAGCTGCGGCCCGCGGGCGCCGCGAAGGACGCGAAGCCGGCGGCACCGAGGATCGTCGTGGGCGCCGGCGCCGCCCGATTCGAGTTCGAGCGGGTCGCGAAGTAGGGCGCGACCCCGCTCCCGCAACGTCACTCGAAGATCGTCACGCTCGTCGGCGCGGAGAGCATCCCCGTCCCGCTCGCTCCCGGCACCACGACCTGTGTGAACTGCACGACTCCCTCGATCCCCGGCGGCAGCGGGGCGGACGGGATCGGCACGCTCAGCGACAGCGTCCCCGACGGCGGGATCGCGCCCAGCGCGAGGATCGTCCACGGCGGCGCGGGGAGGAGCAGTCCCTTCATGTGGGGGACGTCCGTCGCGTGCTGGAACGACGATTTGATGAGGAGCGCCGGCTCGCCGGGCACGCCGACGACGTCGACGAACGTCGTGCCGCCGAGCGCGACCGGACCGGTCGCCGTGATCGAGCGCAGCGGCTCGGGGATCGTGTTCACCGTTCCGGTGGTGACCCACGTCGCCGGGCCGTCGCTCGCCGAGTCGGGGCAGCCAGGGTGCGCCGCGCCCTTCGCGCCGCCGGCGACGTCGGCGCCGAGGAGGCGCAGCGAGCCGCCCACGACGATGCCGGCACCACCCGACTCGTTTTGGTGGCACGCACCGGTGTCGGGCAGCATCCCGCCGAACCCGCCCTCGCCGCCGCGCACGAGCGCGCCGCCGACGAGCAGGTTCCCGCTCACGAATTCGATCGCCGCCGCGCCCGGCTCGGCGAGAGCGAGCACGGGCGGCACGAGGATGAGGAGGAAGTCCGAGCCGTCGCCGCCGCGAACCTCGCCGCGGTAGACCGTCACGCTGGACGTCGCGACGCGCAGGCCGGGCGCCGCGGCCTTCGGCTGATTGGTTTGAATGTTCGACTCGCCGTGCACCGTGCAGCCGATGAGGCTCACGTGCGCCGATCCGGAGATGCTGAGCATCGGCAGCGGGTTCGCCGTCGGAATGCCGGAGACCGGTTTGCTCAGCACGACGTCCTGGAACAGCACCGGCCCCGCGCAGTTCTCGATCGTGTTGCCCGACCACTGCGCGCGCACTCCCTGGACGATCACGCACTGCGCTGCAGCCGTGTTCTTCACGCGGATCGTGAGCAGGTCGACCGGCCCGCTCGCCGGATGGCGCGCGAGGACGATGCCCTTGCCGTCGATCGTCGCCCACTCGTCGGACACGTTCTTCACGAGGACGATGTCGCCGTTTGCGGCCGCGTCGATACCGGCCTGCACCGACGAGAAGTCGGCGCCCGGAGTGCCGGGCGGCGCGACGAGGATCACCTGGTTCGCGGCGATCGCCGGGGACCCGAGCGCGACGACGGAGAGGAGTGCGAGTGCGGTGCGCGTCATGGGAGGGCTCCGGCAGGGGCCTTGATCGGACACGGGAAAACGACCGGGCGCAAGAGTTCGTGCCGCGTCGAATCCGGGACCGGGACCCGAACACCGGCGGACGGGAGGCCCGGCAACCGGGGCCCGACCGCCGCGACCCGGAGAACCGGCGAACAGAGAACCGTGACCCGGTGAACCGCGACCCGTCGACCGGACGTCACGGGTCTCCGGGCGCGGGTCTCCGTTCACCGGTCTCGGGTCCCCCGGTCACGGCGTTCGGGCCCCGGTTGCCGGTCCACCGGTTCTCCCGTTCTCCCGGCCTCCGTCCTCCGTCCCGCGTGATCGGACCCGCGGCCTGCACTCACGAGTCGTCTTCGATCAGCTCCCCAAAGATCGTCACGTCGCACTCGCTCGAGTTGCGGATCTCGACGAAGGACGACTCCTCGCCGCCCGGCCCTAAGATGATCTCGCCGTTCCACACGCCGATCGTCGGCTCTTCCGACGTCTCGACGCGAACGAGCTCCTGCCCGCCGATCGAGATCGCGAACCCGCCGGGCCCGTTCGTGTCGCCCTTGGTCGACGCGGTCCAACGCACCGAGCGCACGCGGAAGTTCTTCCCGATCGGGACGAGCCCGCCGCTGCAGAACGCGCGGTGCGGCTCGTTGATGTCGATCGGCGATCCGAGCGCCAGCGGGACGTCGGACGATTCGTCGACGTAGGCGTTGTGCGAGCCGTCGACGAACATCTGGTTCGGGTTGCCGCCGCCGGCGCCGCCGCGCATCTGGACGCGGATCGGAGCGCCGGTGAGCAGGCTCTTGCCTTGTTGCTGCAGGACGTCCACGTCGCGCAGCGCCGCGTCGAATCCCGCGCGTTCCGCTTCGTCGTCGATCGGCCGCCACTGGAAGACGACGGCGCGCTCGTCTTCGACGGCGAGCACCTGCATCACGTCGATGCGGTCGGCTCGGGCGTCGCGTGAGCGGATCAAGTACACGCTGCCGGGCTTGAACGGAAGCGAGCTGTCGGACGACGGTCGACCCGAGACGAAGGAGGGCGAGAGATGCTGCGGATCGACCGCGCCGAGGTCGAAGATGCGGCTGCGATCGTCGGTGACGAGGAAGACGCGAAGGGTGTGGACCGCTGCACCGCTGGCTTCGAACGACCAGTCGTTGTGCGTGAGCTCGACGTCGTCGCGCGTGTCGTGCTCGAAGCTGAACGTCGCCGCCGTGTAGTCGAACGAGTCGCTCATCGTGACGCGCGCGGCGTTCTCGCGGAGCGCGACGACGCGCGTGCGGAATCCGTCCGCCGTGCTGCCGCCGTACTTCTTGGCGCGCGAATCGAGCTCGGAGAGGTGGGCGCGCTTGGCCGCATCGATTTCGCGACCGATCGGGTCGTCGTCGAAGGCCTTCGCGTCGACCGTGATCGCGGGTGAATCCCGGTCGGGGATCGGCGCGCCCTCGCGGAACCGCGGTGCGCCGGATGCGAAGCGCCAGGTGACGCGGTAGGCGAACCCGGTCGGGTCGTCGCTGCGCCGCCAGTCGACGATCGCGCCGACGGCGTAACCGTCGTCCGCGGTCGCCACCACGAACGGCTGCTCGCGCACCGGCGCATTGTTCCATCGGACGCGCTCCGGATCGAAAGCGACGACGGCGCGGACGTGACGATCGAGCGTCTTCTGATCCACCGTTCCCCACGCGGCGGATCGCGCGGCGTTGTCCACCTGGCGGCCTTTCGCGAAGAGCTTCGGCGGCTCTTGCACCATGAAGCGCGCGATTCGCGCACCGCGATTCGCCATGAATGGCACGTTGTCGGTTCCGATCACGATGTCCGCGGCGTCGCGCGCGACGACCTTGCCGGTTGCGAGAACGATCCCCTGTCCGCCCGCGAGCCAGACGTCACCGCGGACGACTCCGGGAATCACCGCGGGCGCATCGGCGGCGACGGGGTCACGACGCGGCGCGGGGTCGGCGGCCGGTGCGTCGCTCGCGCGCGCCGCCGGAAGCGGGGCGCCCGGATCGCCCGGATCTGTCGGAGTCGAGATCGCCTCGAGCGCGGCCGGCGTCGCGGCGAGCTCTTCTGGACCGTTCGCCTTGATCGCGATCCCCACGGCCGCACCGCCCGCGAGGAGCAACGCCGCGGCGAGCTTCGCGATGGACGCTCCCGCGACGACCGGAGGCGCCGCGCGCGTCGCTGCGCGCTCGATCACTGCCCGCCGCACCTCGGCGAAGCTCTTCTCCTGCAGCACGCCGAGCGCGGCGCCGCTCGCGAGGCCGACCGGCAGCGCGCTCCGCAGGAGCGCGAGCGCGCGGTGGATCTGCACGCGGATCGTCCCGGGCGCGCGCCCGAGGCGCCGGCCGATCTCGTGCGCGGCGAGGTCGTCATCCACCGCGAGTCGGACGACCGGGCGGTACGGCTCCGGCAGGCGGTCGATCGCCGCGCGCAGCGCGTCCTTCGCCTCGCCGGTTTCGGCCGCGGCGGACGGGTCTGGAGGCGCGAGTGTTTCGAGCCGCGCGGGCTCCGGCGCGCGTCGCGCGCGGCGCGCCGCGTAGTGCGCCTGCTTCTCGAGGATGCCGACCAGCCAGCCGAGCGCGCTGCGCCGGTCGTCGAAGCGGCGCGCCGACTCGATTACCGCGAGGAACGTGCTCTGCACCGCGTCCTCGGCGGCGGCCGAGTCGCGCAGCACGTGGCGCGCGACGTCGAGGAGATGCGGCGCGGTCTGGTCGAACAGCCGCGCGAGCGCCTCGACGTCGTGGTCGTCGCGGAAGCGGACGAGGAGCGCGTTCAATTCGGGTGCGTTCGTCATGAACACACCTTTGCACGGCGGGCCCGTGCGTTACGGCGTTCCGCGCGGCGGAGCGAAATCAGCCGAGGCGCGACTGCGCGGTGGCCCAATCGACGTTCGAGAAGAAGGCCTCGATGTACTTCGCCTTGTCG
>CAZOLL010000320.1:0-5432 GCA_964580365.1 uncultured Phycisphaeraceae bacterium | reverse complement strand
CCCGGTCGCGATGAGCGGCGGCTCCGTCTTCAAGAGCGGGACCGCCTGGCGCTGCATGTTCGAACCCATCAATGCGCGGTTCGCGTCGTCGTGTTCGAGGAACGGGATCAACGACGCGGAGACGCCGACCAGCTGCTGCGGCGAGATGTCGGTGAACTGAACGTCTTCGACCGGACGCTCGGTGAACTCACCCTTCACGCGGCAGAGGACGCGGTCGCCGACGATGCGGCCCTTCTCGTCGACCTGCGTGTCCGCGGGCGCGAGCACCGACTCGTATTCCTCGTCGGCGCGCAAGTGCTTCACCTCTTCGGTGAGCTTGCCGTTCTTCACCGCGCGATAGGGCGTGACGAGGAAGCCGTACTCGTCGATCGTCGCGTAGATCGAGAGCGACGCGATGAGGCCGATGTTCGTGCCTTCCGGCGTCTCGATCGGGCAGATGCGGCCGTAGTGGCTGATGTGCACGTCGCGCACTTCGAAGCCGGCGCGCTTGCGGTTGAGACCGCCCGGGCCGAGCGCGGACAGACGCCGCTCGTGCGTGAGCTGCGACAGCGGATTCGTCTGATCGACGACCTGCGAGAGTTCGCCGCGGCCGAAGAAGTATTCGATCGCCGAAGAGATGGTCTTCGAGTTGATCAATGAGCGCGGGGTCGCCGTCTCGATCGTCTCGAGGTTCATGCGCTCCTGCGCCGTGCGGCGCAGCTTGAGGAAGCCCTTCCGGAACTCATCGCCCGCGAGCTCGCCGATCGTGCGGACGCGGCGGTTGCCGAGGTGGTCGATGTCGTCGACGTCACCCTTCCCCGTGCGCAAGTCGAGGATGTAGCGGATCGAGTTCACGATGTCGTCGCGGTGCAGGACCATCTCGGTCTCGGAGATGTCCTGGTGGTACTTGCGGTTGACGCGGAAGCGACCGACGCGGCCGAGGCGGTAACGCGTGGCGTCGAAGAACCGCTCGTGGAAGAGGTCCTTCGCCTTCTCGAGGTTCGGCGGGTTGCCGGGGCGCAGGCGCGAGTAGATGCGGAGCAGCGCGGCCTCGTGGCTGTCGGTGTCGTCCTCGCGCAGCGTGTTGAGAATCAGCTCGTCGTCGGCGCCGTCGACGATCTCGATGTCCTTCAGGCCGGACGCGAGCACCGCTTCGATCTGGTCCTGAGTGACGCGGGTGCCGTGCGGGATGACGACCTCGCCGGTGCGCGCGTCGACGACGTCGTCGACCACGACCTGGTTGATCAGCGCCTTCTCCGTCTCGCGCGGCGTGCTGATCTTGACTTTCCGCGTCTCGTGGAACAGGCGGATGATCGATGCGTTGGTGCCGAAGTCGGCGCTCATCGCGCGCAGGAACGTCGTGACCGGGAATCGGCCGCTCTGGTCGATCTTGATGCCGAGCACGTCCTTCTTCGTGACGGCGAGCTCGATCCAGCTGCCGCGCTCCGGGATGATCCAGCACGAGTGGATCTTCTTGTCGCCGGGCAGCACTTCGACCGAGAAGTCGACGCCGGGCGAGCGGTGGAGCTGCGAGACGATCACGCGCTCGGAGCCGTTCACGATGAACTCGCCGCCGCCGACCATCACGGGGATCTCGCCGAGGTACACCCACTCCTCGACCGGGTCGGGCTTGTCGAGACGCACGCGGATCTTGAACGGCATCCCGTAGGTCTGACCGAGCACGCGGCATTCGTCCGCCGTGTAGCGCGGGCGCCCGAGCTCGTAGCCGATGTACTCGAGCGCCATCGTCTTGTCGTACGAGTAGATCGGGAAGGTCTCTTTGAGGATGGCTTCGAGCCCGGCCTCGGCACGCCGGTTGAACGGCACGTCGGCCTGCAGGAAGTCCTCATAGGACTTCGTCTGGATGTCGCAGAGCGCGGGGACGTCGACGATCGAGCGGAACGAGCCGAAGTGTCGGACTTCCATGGCCACCCTTCAGACGATGCGCGGGAGATTCGCTCGGAGAACGAAATGAGCCAAATGGCTCGGGGGGGAACGGGTCTTTGAACCCGTACCCCCCGTCAAGCAGGACGGTCGAGACGCGTGTTCGCCACTTGCGGAGTTACTTCAACTCCACCGTGGCTCCCGACTCCTCGAGCTGCTTCTTGATCTTCTCGGCCTCGTCCTTCTGCAGGCCCGTCTTCACCGGCTTCGGCGCACCCTCGACCAGGTCCTTCGCCTCCTTCAAGCCGAGGCCGGTGATCTCGCGGACCACCTTGATGACCTGGATCTTCTTGTCGCCGGCCGTCGCGAGGACGACGTCGAAGTCCGTCTTCGCAGCCGCGGCTTCGCCGCCGCCACCACCACCACCGCCCATCGGCGCCATCATCACGCCGCCGGCGGCCGCCTTGACGTCGAACACGTCCTCGAAGTCCTTCTTGAAGGCGGCGAGTTCGAGCACCGACATCCCGGCGAACTTCTCGATCAGCTCCCGGTTCTTGCCGGCGGGCAGCTTCTCGAGTCGCTCCTTGATCGCGTCCATCGACATTTGCGTTCTCCAGTTCTCGTGAGTCTTCGTCCATCGCGGGGAGTCCGGCGCACGCGCTCGCCGTTCACTCCGCCGCGTCGGCGTTCCAGTTGGTTCAGGTCTTCTTTGCTTCCAGCTTGTCGTTCTTGTCGTGCAGCGCCTGGGTCAGGCCGGGCACGGCGGCGAGCAGCGATTCGAACAGGCCGGCCGCGTTCGACAGCGGCGCGATG
This sequence comes from uncultured Phycisphaeraceae bacterium, assembly GCA_964580365.1. Taxonomy (GTDB): domain Bacteria; phylum Planctomycetota; class B15-G4; order B15-G4; family JADJEK01; genus CAZBOK01. Next base: position 2,756 of record CAZOLL010000320.1, on the reverse strand, counting down.
ATCGTGCCGAGCACCTGTCCGAGCAGCTCCTTGCGGGTCGGCAGCTTGGCGAGCACGTCGACCTGCTGAGCGCCGACCACCTTCTTGTCGAGCAGTGCGCCGCGGACCGCGGGGATCGCCGGCGCCTTCTTGCCCTTCGATGCGTCGACCAGCGCGCGCGCGACGCTCGCGACGCCGTCGCCGCCCCACAGCATGGCGGACGGTCCGGCGAAGAGCTTGTCGGCGCCGTCGTAGCCGAGGTTCTTGGCGGCGAGCCGCGCGAGGCTGGTCTTCACGACCTGCATCTTCACGGCGTTCTTCTGCAGCTTGGTGCGCAGCGAGTCGGCGTCGAGCACGGACATGCCGGTGAAGTCGACGACGACGCAGTCGTTCCCTTCCGACAGGAAGGTCTCGACCTCTTTCAGCATTCGGTGGTTCAGGACGTTCGGCATTGGGCCCTCACTCGATGTCCACGTGGATGCCGGGACCCATCGAGGTCGACAGCGTCACCTTCTCGATGAACTTGCCCTTGACCGACGCCGGTCGCAGGTTGCGGATGTGGTCGACGAACGCGGTCACGTTCTCCTGGATCGCGTCGGCGGCGAAACTCGCCTTGCCGACCGCCGCGTGGACGTTGCCGCCCGCGTCGGCGCGGAACTCGACCTTGCCCGCGCGGAACTCCTTCACGGCGCCCTTGATGTCGGGCGTCACCGTGCCGGACTTCGGCGACGGCATCTTGCCCTGCGGGCCGAGCACCTTGCCGAGCTTGCCGACCACGCCCATCATGTCCGGCGTCGCGATCGCGACGTCGAAGTCCATCCAGTTCTCGCTCGTGATCTTCTTCGCGAGCTCGTCGCCGCCGGCCTCGATCGCGCCGGCGCGCTGCGCGTCCTGCACGCGCTCTTCCTTGCAGAAGACGATGACGCGCTTCTCGCGGCCGAGGCCGCGCGGCAACGACACGGCGCCGCGGACCATCTGATCCGACTTCTTGGGATCGATGCCGAGCTCCATCGCGATCTCGACGGACTCGTCGAACTTCGCGGTCTTGAACTTCTTCAGCACGGCGACAGCTTCGCCCAGGCCGAGAGCCTTCTCGGGGACGAGCGCGAGGTTCGCCTTGTGTCGCTTGTTCGCCATGGGACTCAGGCCTCCACCACTTCGATGCCCATGCTGCGGGCCGTGCCGGCGATCATCCGCGCGGCCGCGTCGAGGTCGACCGCGTTCAGGTCCTTCAGCTTCTTCTGCGCGATCTCCTTCACCTGCGCCTTCGTCACGCGCCCGACCTTCTCGGAGCCCGTGGTGCCCGAGCCCTTCGCGAGGCCGGCGGCCTTCTTGAGGAGGACCGACGCGGGCGGCGTCTTCGTGATGAAGGTGAACGAGCGGTCGGTGAAGACCGAGATCACGACCGGGATCACCGTGCCGGCGTCCGGTCGCGTCTTGTCGTTGTATTCCTTCACGAACGCGCCGATGTTGACGCCGTGCTGGCCGAGCGCCGGGCCGACGGGCGGCGCGGGCGTCGCCTGTCCGGCGGGGAGCTGCAGCTTCACGATCGCTTTGAGTTCTTTCATGGGTCTCGACCGATCCTGATGACGCGCCGGTGGTTCACACCACCTCGACCTGCGAACACTCGAGCTCGACCGGTGTTTCGCGGCCGAAGATCGTGACGATCACGCGCACGATCATCTTCTCTTCGTTGACGTCGTTGACCGTGCCGTTGAAGTTCTCGAACGGGCCTTCCTTGATCTTCACGCGGTCGCCGACGTTGCACGGGATGTTGACCCGCGGCTTCTTCTCGGTGCTCTTCATGCCGCCGAGGATGCGCTCGACTTCTGCCTCCGCCATCGGCTGCGGGTTCTGGTCCGAGCCGACGAAGTCGCCGAGCCGCGGCGTGTCCTTGATGAAGAACCACAGGTCGCGATCGAGCGCGCCCTCGCCGTTGTACATGTCCGCTTCGATGAGCACGTACCCCGGGAAGATCTTGCGCTGAACCACGCGCTTCTTGCCGTTCCGGATCTCCGCTTCGCTGACCTGAGCGACGAGAACCTGCGGCACGCGCTCTTCGAGGCCGTGCTTCTTGACCCGATTGAGGAGCGATTCACGAACACGCTCCTCCATGTTGGTCGGCACTCGAACGACGAACCACTGCTTCACCATCGGGACGACTCCTGCTCCAGCCGCGTGTGCTTCCAGCTCACTGCCGGAAGACGAGGTTCTCGAAGAAGTGCGACAAGAGGAAGTCGGCCGCCGAGAGGATCAGCAGCATTGCGACCACGGTCACGATGACGACGATGCTTCCATTCAAGGTGTCCGGCCACGAAGGCCAGGTGACGCGGCGGATCTCGCCCTCGGTGTCGATCAGGAGCTCGGCCGCCTTCGGGCGGTTGAGCCACGACCGGAGCGAGAGCGCGATGAGGACGAACACGGCCGCTGCGATGAGAAGCGCGGGCGACACCGGGATCTCGAGCACCGGGATGGTGGCGCCGAGGTCCTTGCGCGCCCAGTCCCACGACAAGAACCGGTAGAGCGAATACGACGCGAAGTACCCGAGCGCGATGAGCACGCCCATCGCCACGAGACGCGTCGAGCGCCCCTGGTCCGGTTTGTACGTGATCAACTCGAGCGCCATTCGTCGTGCCTTTCCGGGCCGGTCCTGCTTCGTCGCCGTGCCGTCGCGATCGGTCCCAACGGCGCGGAGGTCACGCGGCGCGCGACCTCCGCCGATCAAGTCAGGCGATGACCGTCGCGTCGACGCCTGCACCCACGGTGCGACCACCCTC
>CAZOLL010000319.1:0-5439 GCA_964580365.1 uncultured Phycisphaeraceae bacterium | reverse complement strand
CGCAGCGCGAACAACGCGAGGATCAGGCCGAGCGCCGCGAGGGGCAAGGCGGCAAGCCCGCCGAGCGAGACCCGCCCCAGCAGTCCGAAGGCGCACCACGCGGCGTTCGGCGCGATGAACAGCAGTCCGGCGAGCAACGCGCGCGCGACTCCGGGGGGACGCGCGCACGCGGAGCGCAGGTGCAGCGCGAGCACGACGGGCAGCATCGCCGCGATGGCCACGGCGATGAAGAGCGGAGGCTGCGGCGTCCCGCCGCGAACCGCGCCGGCGACGCCGGCGGCGAGAAGGACGAGGAGCGACGCGAGTGCCGCGCGCGGGGCCGCGGCCGCCGGCGTCGCGTGCGTCGGCATGAGGGCTCGGTCGGCGTCGGCGCTCACGGTTCGGCAGGGTACGCGACGCGAACGGTCGTTCAAGCGCGCCGGAATCGCCTCGGATCCCGCTCTTCGGACCCTTGACCCCCCGCGAAACGACGACCTCGCGGAATCGGCGGCGTGACTCTCCGCGCGGCCGGTGGTCTCATGCCGTCCGTTTTCGCGGAGGCTTGATCATGTGGGATCCTGATCCTGCCGCTCTGCTCACGGTGACGCCCGACCTCGACGCGGCTCGGCACCTCGTCGACTTGCTCCACGACGATGGAGTGGAGGCCTGGGTGGAGTCGAACGGACCGATGGACGAATCGCTCGAACCGCCGGGCAACCTGCTCGGCGCGAGCGTCTACGTGCCGTCGAGCCAGCTCGACACCGCGCGCGGATTCATGATGGAGTCGCGCGCGCGCGCCTGAAGCGCGGAGCGCGATCGAAGGGAAGACTCACCGAGGCGCCTCCGGCGCCGCGCGCTTCATCCGGCGTTTCTCGAGAGTGCGCGCGCTCTTCGCGAGGTCCAGCGCCCGCACGAGCCACGGCCGCTCGTGCGCGAGGGCGATCACGTGGGCCTCGTCGGGCGCTTCGCGATCATCCTCGATCGCGGCGTCCAGCTCGACGTCGAACACCTTCACGTGCGCGCCGTAAGCCGTGACCAGCGCCGTCGACGCGAGGAACGCCGCCGCGACGAACGCGCGCACGCGGACGCGGAACGCCGCGACGAGAGCGACCAAGAGCAACGTGGCGCCCGCCGGGAGCGCGACGAACCGCATCACGGCGGCCGCGGGCTCGAACTCGGCGAAGAACTCCTCGAACACGAACGCCGCGCCGAGCCCGGCGACCGCGACGATCGCACCGAACGCGCGAAGCACGCGCGCGAACCCGACCGGCGCGGCGGCGAAGAATGCGTGAAGCGCGTCGGCGAGCACGAGCGACAGCGGCGCGAGCGTCGGCAGCAGGTAGTGCTTCTGCTTCTGCGGCAGGATCGAGAACGCGACGAACATCGAGCAGAACGCGATCACCGGCAGACGTCGCGAGCGGTTCTCCGGCGAGGACGGCGTCCGACGCTGCTTCCACCAGACCCATGCGACGACGGGCAAGAGCAGCGAGATCGGAGCCGCGACGCCCCAGATCTTGTCGAAGAAGTACCACGGCGGCATGAAATGCTCGGCCCCCGACGCCGCGCCGGTCTTCACGCCGACCGGCAGCACCGCGTCGCCGAGCAGGGCGTCGAGCGCGTGCGGCAGCCGGGCGATCACGACGGCGTACCACGCGAACCCGACGACGACCGCGACCGCGATCGCGCACAGGAATCGCCGGTCTCGGAATGTGGAGCGCGGCGCTGGCACCGCCGGTGCCGCCGGGTCTGACGCGAGCGACGGCGCGGGCGCGCGACGTGCGATGCGCCGCTCCGCGATCTCCGCCAACGTGATCGGCAGCAGCACGGTCACGAACGCGACGGTGGCCTTCGAGAGGAACGCGAGCGCGAGCGCCGCCGTGAACGCGACGAGCGCCGCCGGACGCGCGTTCGCGCGCCATCGATCGAACGCGAACAGGCTCGCCGCCGTCCACAGCGCGAGCGTCATCTCCGCGTCGCCGCGCCGGCCGGACGTCGAGAACTGGAGCGTCGACACGAGCACGACCACGGCAAGGAGCGCACGCGCGGCGCCGAACGTGGAACGGCCCCAGAAGAACACGACGAACCCGAGCGCGAGCGCCGCGAGCGCCGACGGGAAGCGCGTCGCGCCCAGCGTGACTTCGCCGCCCACCGCGAGCGCGGACGCGGACGCGAGCCAGTAGTAGAGCGGCGGCTTCTGCAGCCGCGGCGTTCCTTCGAACCGTGGCACGACCCAGTCGCCGCTCTCGACCATCCCCTGCGCCACGGCGTGGCAGCGCAGCTCGCTGTTGCGCTCGACCGGCGCCGCGCCGAGCCGCGTGAACAGCATCGCGCACGCGCATGCGAGCACGACGGCCAGCGCGCCGCGCAAGCCTCCCGGCCGGGAGAGCGCATTGGCGATCGCGGATTCGAGGCGGTCGATCATCGAGAGAGGCGGTCGCAGTTCGGCTGCCGGCGGCCGAACTCCGCCGGTTGACCCGCCAGACGTTGCTCATCGCGGGTGAGCGCAGGATGAGGACCGTGCGCCCCGCGGGCCGCCTCATCGGTTCCGAACGCGGCTTCCTATGATTCGCGGCTCCGATGCACCTCGCGCCCGCCTCGAATCTCGCTCTCTCGGTGGTCCTTCCCGCATTCGACGAGGAAGGCTGCATCGAGCGCCTGGTCCGCGAGATCGTGACGGTCGTGCGCCCGCTCGGGCTCGCGTTCGAGGTCGTGGTCACCGACGATGCGTCGCGCGATTCGACCGGCGCGATCCTCGACCGGCTCGCTTCCGAGCTGCCCGAGCTCGTGGTGCTGCATCACTCGGTGAACTGCGGGCTGTCCGCCGCGCTCGCGTCGGGGCTGCAGCGCGCGCGCGGCGACGTCGTGGTGATGATGGACGGCGACGAGCAGGCCGACCCGAAGGACATCCCCGGACTTCTCGCCGCGCTCGCGCCCGACGTCGACCTGGTCTGCGGCTTCCGCGCGCGCCGCCACGACGACTTCGTGAAGCGCGCCTCCTCGAAGATCGGCAACGGGTTCCGCCGGCTCGTCACGCGCGACCCGCTGAAGGACGCGGGCTGCACGTTCCGCGCGACGCGCCGCGCGACGCTGCGCGAGATCCCCGTCTTCAACGGCCTGCATCGCTTCCTGCCGACGCTCTACCGCTACCAGGGCTTCTCGCGCGTCGAGGTGCCCGTGAACCACCGTCCGCGCACGACCGGCGTGTCGAAGTTCGGCATCGGCAACCGCGCGTTGCGCGGCGTGTTCGACTGCTTCGCGATGATCTGGTGGCGGCGGCGCATGCTGCCCGCCCGACGGCTGCGCGAGAGCGCGGCGCCTGCGCGCGCCACCGCGCGACCCGAGGCCTCGACGTCGGGTTCGCGACGGTGAGCGCGGCCGACGGAGTGTCCGACGATCGGCCCGCGCCCGATGCGGCGTCGCGCGAATCGCGCGAGATCCGCCGCGCGTTCGTGCTGCTCGCGCTCGTCGTCGTCTGCCTCGTCGCCGTCTACCTCACGCCCGTGCGCCACTGGTTCGTCGACGAGGACGGCCGCGCGCGGCTCGCCGACTGGTTCCGCTCGCTCGGTGCGCTCGGCCCGGAGGTGTTCGTCCTCGGCGGCGCGATCCTCGTCGCGGTCGGCGTGCCGCGCCTCGTTTTCGCCGTGCTCGGCGGCGCGCTGTACGACGTGTGGCTCGGCTTCCTGCTCTCCGTTCTCGCGACGCTGCTCGGCAGCATCGTCACCTTCTGGTTCGGGCGCCGGCTCGGCCACGCGTTCGTCGAGCGGCGGCTCGCGCAGCGCTCGCGGCGGCTGCGCAGCTTCTTCGCGCTGGTCGAGCGCCACGGCATCGCGGGCAACGTCCTGCTCCGCATCGCGCCGGTCGGCAACTGCTTCGTCACGAACCTTCTGCTCTCGCTCTCGCCGGTGAAGTTCGGCCACTTCGTGATCGGCACGGCGATCGGGCTCGCGCCGCATTCGTTCGTGGCCGCGCTGTTCGGCAGCAGCACGCAGGGGCAGCTCGCCGCGCGCTGGATCAGCGCGGCGGTGCTGTTCGTCGTGATCTCGATCGTCTACGTGCGGCTCCGCCGCCGCTCGCGCCTCGGGCAGGAGCTCGAGAAGGACCTTGCGGCGCCCGACCCAACGGATCCGCCGGAGCGCGGCGCGTGAACGACCGGCGCCTCGCGACGCTCACGCTGCTGCTCGCCGCGCTGTTGTCGTTCTTCGCGTACGGCGTCCGCGACCTCACCTATTTCGACGAGCCGCGATATGCCGGCATCGCGCGCGAAATGAGCGAGGCCGATGCGTGGCGCCAGCCGCTGCTCTACGGGGTGCCGTACGCGGAGAAGCCGCCGCTGTACTTCTGGTGCGCCGCGCTCGCCGGGCGCGTGATCGGCTTCGACGCCTGGGCGTTCTTCCTGCCGAACGTGATCGCGCACTTCCTCTCGACGTTGCTCGTGTTCGACCTCGGCCGCCGCTTCCTGTCGCCGCGCGCGGGCTGCGCGGCCGCGCTCGTGTTCGCGGCGTGCCCGCTCGAACTTCGCTTCGCGCGCTCCGCGCAGCTCGACGCGTTGCTCACGTTCGGCGAGACGCTGACCGCGTGGGGCCTCCTGGTCGCGACGCGGACGCGCCGGTCCATGCAGGTCGTGCCGGTCGTGCTGTCCGCGCTCGGATTCGCCGCGGCGAGCTTGGTCAAAGGGCACATCGCGGTGTTCGGCCTGCTCGGGCCGTTGATCTGGTGCGTGCACGAGCGGCGGTTCCCGCCCGCGCGCCGGCCGCTGCTCGTGCTCGCGTGGCTCGCGGTCGCGCTCGCGCCGCTCGCGATCTGGCTGTGGTCGCTCGCGCAGCACATCGGCTCCGACGAGTTGATCCGCCGCTACTGGAAGCGTCAGGTCGTCGAGCGCACCGGCGGCGCCGAGCACTACGACCCGTGGCCGATCGGCAAGAGCTACCTCGGCGCGCTCGCCGCGATGCTGCCGATGCTCGCGTTCCTGCCCGGCGCGTTTCGCCGCGGGGAGCGCGCGCCGGAGTCGCCGCACCAGCGCACGTTCCTGTGGTGGGCGATCGTCGAGTTCGCGATCTTCGCCGTGGTGCCCAGCAAGCGCGAGCTGTACCTGATGCCGCTCGTCGCGCCCTTGTCGCTCGTGATCGGAGAGTTCCTCGTGGCGCACGAGGCCGGGCGGGCGACGCTGTACCCCGGCGGCCGCGTGGTCGGCGTGTTCTTCGCTGTGGTGCTCGCGCTCGGCGCGCTCGGCTTCCCGGTCCTCCTCGCGACGAAGCACGAAATCTCGTTCGAAGCGGTCGCATGCGCGCTCGTCGCGGCGCCGCTCGCGTGGGTCGTGGTGCGCCGCTTCCTCGCACGCGCGCCCGACGCGCCGCTCCTGCTCGCGCTCCAGCTCGCTGCGGTCTCCGTGTTCGCCGAGCCGGCGATCGGCCGCTTCGCGACCGCGGAGGACGGCGCCCGCGCGTTCGGCGCGGAGATCCA
>CAZOLL010000318.1:0-5455 GCA_964580365.1 uncultured Phycisphaeraceae bacterium | reverse complement strand
GAGCTCCGGCCGCAGTGGAAACGCGAGCGCGCGCTTCCACGCCTCCGTGACCGTCTCGCCGTCGTCCTTCATGCGCGCGAGCCAACGCCAGCCGAACCGGACGTGACGAACTTCGTCCGCGTGCACGCGCTCGAGGACGCGCGCGGTCGCCGGGTCTTTCGCCGCGCGGGCGGCGTCGGCGAGGTCGAGCGAGTGGTCGAGGTTCGCGCTCTCGAAGGTGAGGCACATTGCCGCGACGAAGCGCGACGGCGTGGTCCAGTCGCGCGCCTTGCCCCAGAAGTACCCGGACAACGGCTCGCTGCCGAAGCGCCCGCCGATCGCGGCGAGACGCGAGAGGTACAGACGCAGGTGGAGCTGCTCGTCCGCGAGGATGCGCACGAGCCCGCGGCGAAACGCGCGCGGCGCGCGCGGGAACGCGAGCACGGCCCACGCGAACAACTCGATCGCCTGCAGCTCGTGGTTCGCGAGCCCGTGCAGGATGCGGCGGCGCTGCGCCGGGTCCGGCATGCCGATGAGCGAAGGCACCTTCCGCTTCTTCGCCGGGTCCGTGACGATCGCGAGCGACGGCTCGCGCGACGGCGCAGCGGGGAGGTGCGACGGAACCGGATCGGCGTCGCCGAGCCGCGCGGGCGGCGGCGCGAGCTTGTCGCGCAGGCGCGGGCCTTCGATCACGCGAAGCGCGTAGTCGCGGAGTTCCATCGCCGGCGATGCTACGGGGTCTCGGCGATCGACCTTGCGTGTTAACGTCCGCGCCGCGATGCGCCTGATCCACGCAGACCTCGAGCACGTGACCGCCGTCCAGTGCCCCGCCGGGCACCCGGCCGTGCTCGCGTGCCGCCCCGTGCGACGCGTGAACGGAGGCCTCGAACCGTTCCCCACCACGCACTGGCTCGCGTGCGACGCGCTCGATCGGGTCGCGGCCGAGGCGGAGCGGCTCGGCTGGATCGCGCGCGTCGAGGCCGCGATCGCCGCGGACCCCGCGTTCGCCGCGGCCGTCGCCGCCGATCACCGCGCGTGCGCCGCGGAGCGGATCGCGCGCCTCGAACCGGAAGAACGCGCGGAGCTCGAGTCCCTTTCGCGCTTCGACGACGTCGCCTCCCGCGGCATCGGCGGCGTGCGCGACTTCGCGACCGTGAAGTGCCTGCACGCGCAGGTCGCGTGGCACCTCGCGCACTCGGCGTCGGGCGGCGGTGCGGTCGGGCGCTTCCTCGAAGCCGCGGGTTTCGTGCTCGCCCCGTGTCCCGCGCGCGGAAACTCTGCCCCGTGAACGGACGGCGTCGCGCGCTCCTCCTCCTCTGCACCGTCGTCATCGGGGCGGTCGCGGTCGAGATGTTCGCGCGCATCCGGCTGCGCTTCAAGTACGGGCGCTTCAACAGCGACTTCTACACGAGCCGCTTCGACGAGAAGACCGGCCTGATGCTCGCCGACCCGAGCCAGGACGTCGGCGCGGTGCACATCAACGCGCATGGGCTGCGCGGCCCGGAGATCCGCACTCCTCGCGGCGAGCACGTCGTGCGCGTCGCGTTCCTCGGCGGCTCGACGACGTTCTGCGCGGAGGTCGACCAGGATTCGATGTGGCCGGTGCGCGTCTGCCGGCTGCTCGGCGAGCGGCACTCCGGCGTCGAGTTCGAGCCGATCGTCGCCGCGTACCCGGGACAGTTCATCGAGCAGTCGAAGAAGATGCTCGCTCTCAAGGTCGCGCCGCTCGAGCCCGACTTCATCGTGTTCTACGAAGCGACGAACGACCTCTCGCGCGACACACGCCGGCTCGCCGACGCGCAAGGACTCTTCACCGGCGGCGGCGACGAGCGGAGCTGGCTCGCGCGGACGTCGGTCGCGTGGGACCTGATCGAGAAGAATTGGAAGGCCCGCGCCCGCGCGCGCGCGGCGAAGGCGGGCACCGACCGCTTGAAGTTCGACGCGGAGGATCTCGCGAAAGGCTTCGAGTCGGCGCTCGCCGGCCTCGTCTCCGACTGCCGCGCCGTGAGCCCGAACCTGATGCTCTTCACGTTCTCGACGCGCCTGCGGCCGGAGCAGTCGCCGGCCGAGCAGCTCGAGTCGGCGAGTTCGAGCCTGTACTACATGCCGTACATGGACCTCGCGGGGCTGCTCGCCGGGTTCGCCGCCTACAACCGTGCGATCCGCCGCGTCGCCGAGGCGACCGGCACGCCGCTCGGCGAGATCGCGGAGAAGATCCCGGGCGACGCGCGCCACTTCCACGACTCGGTGCACCTGACGCGCGAAGGATGCGCCGCGATGGCCGACCTCGTGATCGATGCTCTCGAACGCAATGCGGCGTTCCGCGCGGTGGTCGCGCGGCGCGGCGGCGCACCGGGGCTCGATTCGAAGTGACGCGCGGCGCGCGCGGTCAGGACAACGCGATCGCGAGCGCGATCAAGAACACGAGCACGCCGAGTGCGATGCCGATGCCGACCTTCGACGTCGGCGCCGCGGTGACGGCCGACGCGACGACGGCCTTCGCCCGGCCGTGCGCCATGCGGAGGCGGCAGCTCTTGCAGTGGCGCACGTGCGTGGCGACCGCGGCGTAGCCCGGCGCGTTCACCGCGCCGATGCGCACCAGCGCCACGTCGACGTCTCGAGGACAACCGGTCTGCCAGTAACCCATGCGCGCGCGTCTCCGGAACCGCGCAGATTGAAGGGACCGCGCCGCGCAAGGCAAGGGGTTTGGACGCCGGTGCGGCGGTCCCGCGTTCGTTTTCGCGACCGGCACGCCGGCTGCTCTTCGACCCGCGGGGAAGTCCACTCGGAGCCGTACCGATGTCGAAGTCGCCGTCGCCCTTCGTGGTGTCCCTCGCCGGATTGGCCGCCTGCGCCCTCCCCAACCTCGCTTCCGCTCAGAACTACACGGTCACGGACCTCGACCCCTCCGCCACGATGGTCGCACCGGTCGCGGTGCGCCTCGCCGACGGCGCAGATCCGGTCGGATACGGCCAGTCGGGCGCGTTCACGCCGTCACAGCCGGTCGTGTTCCGCCCCTCCGGACCGCAGTTCCTCGCGCAGAAGCCGGGCGACTTCAACTCCACGACGAGCGCGACGAACCGGGACGGGATCGTCGTCGGCTGGGGTTTCGTCGTGGTCGGCTCGACGAGCGCCGTGGAACCGCGCGTGTGGTGGAACGGGAACGTGTTCGACCTGAACGCTTTCGTCACGACGCCGACGCCCTTGGTTCTCCAACAGGCGGCCGGAATCGACGACAGGAATCGCGTGGTCGGCAACGCCCGGCTCGGGCCGGTCGGCTCGCTCCAGCGCGCGTTCGTCCTCGAGAACGGCGTCGTCACCGACCTGCACGCTCTCGCGCCGGCCGGCACGTTGGCGACGTCGGCCGAGCACGTCTCGGTCGCGGGTCCGATCGTCGGCTGGGCGCAGCTCAGCCCGAGCGTGCTGCACGCGTGCATGTGGGACGCGAGCGGGTTCCACGACCTCAACGACCCGTCGCAGGGCGCGAGCGGGTTCAGCTACGCGGTCGACGTCGACCGCTCGGGTCGCGCGTGCGGCGTCGCGAAGGTCGGAGCGGACTGGCGCGCGGCCGTGTTCGACCACGGCACGGTCACCGACCTCGGGACGCTGTACTCCGGCTCGGCCGCGGCGGGCATGAACGACCTCGGCGTGATCGTCGGCAACAGCGACATCGACTTCACGGGCTTCCTCCACGCGGTGATCTGGCGCGACGGAGTGATGACCGACCTGAACGCGCTGATCTCCGCCGGCTCGCCGTGGGAGCTCACGAGCGCGATGGACGTCGACAACGAAGGGCGCATCGTCGCCTACGGCCAGAAGCTCGGCGTCGGCCAGCCGTGCCTGCTCGTGCCGAACTGCGCGGGCGGGTACACGGTGAGCGCGGCCGGGTGCCCCGCGGCCGGCGCGCCGAAGCTCGCGGGCGTCGCGTGCCCGATCCCCGGGACGAAGATCGCACTCGTGCACGAGAACGGACCGCCGAACGCCGCGGGGATCCTCCTGCTCGGGACCGGCGGCGGCGCGGTGCCGATCAACGGCTCGTGCTCGCTGTCGATCGGGCCGATCGTCCCGTTCGCCGCGCCGATCGCGCTCGACGCGGACGGCGCGTCGTTCCTCGTCGCGAACGTGCCGCCCGGAACGTCCGGCGCGAGCGCGTGGATCCAGTCGGTCTTCCCGTCCGCGTCCGCGCCCGGCGGCGTCGCGGCGACGCACGCATTACGCGTGTCGATTCCGTGAGTCCGCGCGTCAGCCCTCGACGCGCTGAACCTTCTGCACCGGCTGCGGCGCGAGCCGCGTCCCGCGGGTCGAGACTCCCGCGAGCTCGAGCCCGCTCAGGTCGAACGTGCTCTCGAACACGCGCTGGTACTTCTTCGGGACGAACACGAGACGGAGCGCGCCCGGCTTGTCCTCCGTGAGCAGGAGGTCCACCTTGCCCTGCTTGTCCGGCACCAGCTCGTACTCGCGGTTGCGGATGAACGACTGGATGTGCACGCGCTTGCCGAAGCAGTTCTTCTCGGAGTCGCGGTAGACGACGGTGAACGTGCGGCCCTTTTCCGGGTCGAGCAGGTCGCACCAGATGACCTTGCCGGGGATCAGGAGCTTGTCGTCGGGGCCGACGACGCGGAACGAGCCGTCCTGGCTGATGATCAGCGCGCGGTCGTACTCGGACATCGTCAGCGAGAACTGATCGCCCTTCACCTTGCTGCCGAAGAACCCGCTCTCCGGGTCGTAGCCGACCTTGATCGATTGACGCGCGACGTCCTTGCGCTCGATCTTCTCGAAGGTCGAGATCTCCGTCTTGCGCTCCCAGTCGGGGCCGTACTCGTCGAGCAGCTTCTCGAGGTAGGCGATCGTCGTCTTCTTCAACTGCGCGAGCTTCTTCTCGCGCTCCTTGATCGCCGCGCGGACTTCCTCGAAGTCCTTCTGGTGCTTCTCGATGTCGAACGCCGAGATGCGCCGGATCTTCAGCGAGAGAAGCCGGTCGACGTCGTCGTCGACCATCGCGCGCGCGAACTCCGCGGCGTGCTCGTGCATCCCGTCCCACGTCTCCTTGCGCACGGCGGCTTCCGTCTTCGCCTTCTCGATGCGCTTGTACACGCGGTGCTCGATGAAGATCCGCTCGAGCGTGAGCCAGTGCTCCTTGTCGTGGAGCTGCGCGAGCTCGTGCTTGAGCTCGGCCTCGATCGTCTCGAGAAGCCGATCGGTGAGGTAGCCGAGCACCTGCGTGACGGTCATCTCCGCGGGCTTGTCGTCGACGATCACGACGAGGTTCGACGCGATGGAGACCTGACACTCCGTGTACGCGTAGAGCTGCGGGATCACCTCTTCGGCGTAGACGCCGCGCGTGAGTTGGATCTCGATCTCGACCTTGTCGGTCGTGAAGTCGGAGATCCCGCCGATCTTCACGGTGCCTTTCTGCGCGGCCGCCTCGATCGAGGCGATCAAGCTCTCCGTCGTGGTGCCGAACGGGATCTCGGTG
>CAZOLL010000317.1:0-5462 GCA_964580365.1 uncultured Phycisphaeraceae bacterium | reverse complement strand
AGTCGCCCCAGTAGTGGGCGTCACTGGCCATGCAGGCGTCGCCCGCCGCGCCGCATGCGTTCGACGAGCTTCTCCTTCCAACGGGCGACGTCCTTCGCCGCGATCGCGTCGCTCGCGCCGAGCTTCGCCTCGAGCGCGCGCCGCTCGTCGTCGCCGGCGTCGAACCAGCGATCGACGAGCTGATCGAGATCGCGAGCGGAGAGCGCGGGCCCAACTGCCGGACGCGTGTCGTCGCCGCGCGCGGCGGCGCACGTGATGAACGACAGAACGACGGCGAGAGTCGAGGGGAGGCGCACGCGCGCGACACTACACGCACCTCCGAGGGACGGTAACCTCCCCGGTCCAATGCGGATCCGACACGTTGCGATCGCCTTCGTCCTGCTCTTGCCCGCCGCCTCCGTCGCGTGGAGCCACGACCTCTGGCTGATGCCGGAGCGGTTCGCCTCCGCCGTGAAGCGGCCCCTCAGCGTGCTCGTCGACGTCGGCGTGAAGTTCCCGACCGGCGAATCGCCGACGCGGGCCGACCGCGTCGATTCGTTCATCGCCCGCCACGGCGACACGAAGCTCGACCTCACGGGCCTGCGGGTCACGGACACGAGCCTCGTGGGCGATTTCACTCCGGTCGAGACCGGATTGTGGACGATCGACTGCACCTTGAAACCACGCTTCATCGAGCTCGAACCCGCGAAGTTCGACGAGTACCTCCTCGAGGACGGACTCGCCGACGTGCTGGCGCTTCGCAAGGAGCGCGGGGTCGCCGACCGTGCGGGCCGTGAGCGCTACGCGCGCGCCGTGAAGACCTTCGTGCGCGTCGAGCCCGACCCGGCCGATCGGAAGACCTCCGCGGCGCGACCGGCGGAAGCACGCGCGGAACCGCTGCCGGGGTTCGACCGGGTGAGCGGCACGCGCATCGAGCTGGTGCCGCTCTCCGACCCGACCGCGCTCGCGCCGGGCGACACGCTCCGCGTGCGTCTCCTGTTCGACGGCAAGCCGCTCGCCAAGCGCTCGATCTCGTCGGGCCGCGAGCACGCGGAGGCGCGCTTCGTCGAGACGCGCGAGACCGACGAGCACGGCGAGGCGGCGTTCACGATCGCGGAGAATGGTCGCTGGTACCTGCGCACCGTCCACATGATCGGCGCGCCCGAGGGCGACGCGGACGTGGATTGGCTCTCGTTCTGGGCCACGATGACGTTCCAAGTGCGGTGAACGCGATGGGCACCCTCGACGAGCTGGTCTCTGCGCTGCGGAACGACGGCGTCGTCGCGCTCGAGTCCGCGTCGCGTTCGGTCGCCGAGGTCGATCAAGACGACGTCGCTGCATTCCAAGGTGGCCTCGATCGCGGGCGGCGCTTCGCCGCGATGCGTCCCGGCCTCGCGCTCTCGTGGGGGCGCGACGGCGAGCGGTTGGCGTTCCGCTGCACCCTCGACGAGCCGAGCCCGCACGTTGCGCTGGTTTCGATCTCCACGAGCCATCGACGGCGCATGCGATTGTCGCTGTGCGACGCGTCGGAGCCGCGGCTGCGCTGCATTCGTCGCGCGCTCGAGCCGCTCGGCGTCGTGTGGTCGCCGCTCGACGTCGCCCCGAGCGCGAGCGGAGAGTTGTTCGTCCTGCGCGGCGCGCTCGATCTCCCGGCCGGCGAGGACGACGGGCGCGTGCGTCGCATCGCGGGCCTCGCGGGACGCCTGCAGCTCCTCGTCGCGCACGAGGAAGCGCGCGCCGTGCTCGCGCGGCTCACCGACTCCGACCTCGCGGAAGACGTCCTCGCCGCCGCGGCGTCGCACCGTTCGACGGACGAGAACGACGATTCGCCGGTCTGCCACGCCCCGTTCGTCGCGATGGAAGGGGAAGCCGCGGTCGAGCGCGCGTGGCGCGATCTCGCCGACGGCCAAGAGCCCGGGCCGCCTGCGTTGTGCGGGCTGCTCGGCCCGGCCGCGACCCGCGCGTTCCTGCGGTCCGCGCTCGAGCTCGCCGACGCGGCGTTCGGCACCGAGCGCGCCGCGGAGAAGTTCGGCGCCGGACTGTCGAAGGCGCTGCGTTCCGCTCTCGCGCCGAGCCCCGCGTCGACGCGCGCGTCGTTCGAGCTGGTCGTCGACTGCGCGGTCGAGACCGGCGTCGAACTGCGGGAGTGGATGCGGCCGGGCGCGCTGATCGGCGCCGCCGAGCGCGGGCGCGAGCGCGTCGAGCGCGCCTACGTGCGCGGTGCGGCGGCCGCGACGCGAGTGCTGCGCGGCGCACACGCCTCTGGCGGCGCGCAGTTCCTCGTGCCGGGACTGCGCGCGGGAGACGCGCTTCGCGCGTTCCGCGGTGCCGCCGACGCCGCGGCGCTCCTGCCGCCGTCCGACGGCGCCGCGGTGAACGGGCTCGAGCCGTTGCTCGACCTCACCGTGCTCCTCGCGCAGCACCTGCGGCGTGCGGTCGATCGTGGTGCCAGCAAACCCGCACCGTTCGTCCGTTCCGGCGGCCGCGCGGTCGACCTGCTCGCGGAAGCGCGCGCGCTCGGCGAGCGTGTGCGCACCCAGCTGATCCGCGACGACCGCGGCGCGTCGCGCGCGCTGCCGGCGTTCGAGTGCGTCGGGCAGGTCGTCGTCGCGTGCGAGGCGCTCGGCGCGTGCCTCGACGCGCTGCGTGAAGCCGATCTCGAGAGCGCGCTGCGCGCCGAGGACGCGCGATGACGCGCCTTGCCGCTCCCGCGTGGCTCGTGCCGCTCGACGCCGAGGCCGCGGCCGACGCCGACCTGCCTTCGGGCCTGCCGGCGCGCGGCGCGCAACTGCTCGAGCTGTGCCGCATCGGCGTCCCGGTGCAGCCGGGCTTCGTTCTCACGCGGGCGCTCAGCGAAAAATTCCAGCGCGATGGCCGCCTGCCGGCGAGCTTCAACACGATCCTCGAGACCGGGCTCGCCGAGCTGCAGGCTTTGACCGGCACGCGGCTGTCCGATCCACACGCGCCGCTCCTGCTCGGCATCGTGAGCGAGACGCGACGAATGCACGGCCCGCTCGACCGCGAGAGCACGGCGCCGATCTGGCCGCTCGGCATCGACGCGGCCGCGCGGCGCGGGCTCGCGCATCGCACCGGCAGCGCGCGCTTCGCGTGGGACATGGCGCGCCGCGGCGTCATCACGCTCGGGACGCGGGCGTGCGGGATCCCGGAGCGTGCGTTCGCGGCGGTGCGCGATCCTGCGGCCGGCGAAGCCGAGCGCGACCTCGACCAGGCCGAGCGCGCGTGGTCGCGCGCGCTGTCGGTGTTCGAGATGCGCTCGAACAAGCCGTTCCCCGAGTCGGCGTTCCTGCAGGTGCGCCGGGCGATCAAGTCGGAATTGGAGCAGTCGCAAGGCGGCGCGGCGCTCGTGGTGCAGGCGATCCTCCTCGGCAACACCGGCCCGAGTTCGGGGCGCGGCCTCGTGTTCACGCGCGATCCCGTCAGCGGGAAGAAGCGGTTGTGCGTCGACTTCCGGCCCAACATGGGCCCGTTCGAGCCGGCCGCGTTCGACGACGTCGGCGCGTCGTCGGAGCGAGTCGAGTCGGAGTTCCCTGCGGTGTGGCGGCGGCTCGAGGAGATCGCGGAGAAGCTCGAGCGGCGCTTCGGCGACATGCAGGAGTTCGAGTTCGTGATCGACGGCGAGCGGCTCGCCGTGTTGTCCGTGCGTCCCGCGCGTCGCTCGGCGCCGGCCGCGCTGACGGTGGCGGTCGAGATGGTGAAGGAGGGAGTCGCGACGCGAGAGAGCGCCGTCGAGTCGCTGCGCGAGGTCGAGATCGATCGGCTCGTGCTCGACCGCGTCACCGGCGCGGACGTCGTCTTGCCGCTCGTGCGCGGGACCGGGGTCGCGCTCGGCGCGGCGGCGGGGAGGCTCGCGCTCTCGTCGAGCCAGGCGCTGCAGCTGCACCGGCTCGGCGACGCGGTGATCTTCGTCCACGAGGAGCGCGCGTTCGACGACCTGCAGGGTCTCGCGGTCGCGCGCGGAGTCGTGCTCGTCGGCGGCGGCCGTTCCGGTCCCGCCGCGACGCTCGCGCGCAAGCTCGGGATTCCCGCGGTGCTCGACTGCGAGGATCTCGCGGTCGACCATGCTGCGGCCTGCCTTCGCGTCGGACCGCAGCTGATCCGCGAGGGCAGCGTGGTCACCGTCGACGGCAATTCGGGCAACGTGTACGCCGGAGAGCTTCCGATCGCGAGGGATGCCGCGCCCGAGGAGCTGACGATGGTGCGGCGGTGGATGTGGGAGGCGGGCGTGAAGGATCACCCGCTGGCGTGAAACGGGGTTCGGGCCCGCGCGGCAGTGGGTGGTTCCGCCGTCACGTCCCGCGTGGCATCGTGTCGTCCGTTCTCCGAGGTTGCCGGACCGAAGGAGGCCGTATCCGTTCGCACTTCACTCGTCTCGCCGCCGTCTTCTCCCTGACGCTCGCCGCCGCGGGGTCGACGTCGATCGCGAGAGCGCAGTGCCCTGCATGGGACGCATCGTTCGCGGCGCCGGGTCCGGACTCGGGCGTCAGCGCCGCGATCGAATTCGACGACGGCAGCGGCAACGCATTGTTCGTCGGCGGCGCGTTCACGCGGATCGGGACCACAGACGCGAATCGCGTCGCGCGTCGCACGGCTTCAGGCTGGACGCAGGTCGGGGCCGGGTTCGACGGCCGAGTCAACGCGTTCGTTGTGTTCGACGACGGCAGCGGCCCGGCGCTGTACGCGGGCGGCGCCTTCACGCATTCGGGCGCCGCCTCGGTGAAGTACGTCGCGAAGTGGACGGGCGCGGCTTGGGTGCAGGCGGGATCCGGACTGCTCGCTCCGGTGTCCACGCTCGCGGTGTTCGGCGCGGGCAACGGCGCGCTCTACGCGGGCGGACAGCAGCTCGTGCCGCCGATCAGCGGCATCGCGAGACTCAGCACGGGCGCGTGGAGCGCACCTTCGGGTGGGATCCCCGGCACGGTCTGGGCACTCACGACCTTCGACCCGGGCACCGGTCCGCGCCTCTACGCGACCGGGTCGTTCGGCAGCGCCGGCGGCGTCCCGGCCGGTTCGATCGCGAGCTTCGACGGCAGCGCGTGGGCCGATCTCCCCGGCGGACTCCTCGGCTTCGTGTGGGGGCAGCCGCCGCTGGGATACTCGCTCGCGACGTTCGACGACGGCGGGGGAACCGCGCTGTTCGTCGGCGGGTACTTCGCGGATGCGGCCGGCGTCAACTCGATCAACTTCCTGAAGTGGAACGGTTCGACGTGGCTGACTCCGCCGCCGATCCCGACCGGTCCCGGCGTCCCGTCCGTGACCGCGCTTCGGGTGCTCGACGACGGCGGCGGTCCGGCGCTGTTCGCGGGCTACAGCGCGATCTACCCGCCCGACTCCGAGGTGACCGGCAGCGTCGCGCGACTCGCGGCCGGCGGCGCGTTCGTCAAGCTCGGGAGCGACCTGCGGGGCTCGCCCGGCGCACGCGCGGCTTCGTGCCGACCGATCGCTTCAACGTGTCGAACGCCTCG
>CAZOLL010000316.1:0-5536 GCA_964580365.1 uncultured Phycisphaeraceae bacterium | reverse complement strand
AGGACGCGAGCGGTGCGGTCGGCGTCGCGATCGGCGGGTTCGGCAACGACGGCGCCGAGTCGGAGGACGCGCACACGTTCGCGGACGGGTTCGCCTACGACTTCGCGAAGGACGCCTGGTCGCCGTTCGCCGCGACGTTGCCCGAGCCGCGCAGCCAGTTCGGTCTCGTGCGGAACGGCGAGAAGCTGTTCGTGTTCGGCGGCCTCGACTTCGACCCGGCGCGCGGCGGCGACGACCGCTTCCACTATCCGCTGCGCGTGCTCTCGACCTCGATCGGCGCCGGCGCAGCTTTCTCTGACGCGGGCGTCGAGCTGCCGTGCGCGCGTCGCGCGTTCGCAGGCGCGCTGCTCGACGGTCGCTACTACCTCGTCGGCGGGATGAAGGGCGAGTTCCAGCCGGTGGAGAGTTGCGACGTGTTCGACTTCGCGAGCGGAGCCTGGTCGACCATCGCGTCGCCGGCGCGGCCGCGCATCAGCGGCCAGCTCGTCGCGCTCGACGGGCGTTTGTTCCTCGCCGGCGGCTCGTCGCGCGCCGCGGACGGGAAGATCGGCCCGGACCCCGCGCTCGAGACGTTCGATCCGAAGACCGGCAAATGGACGACGTTGCTCGACATCCCGGTCGCGCCTTCGCAGCTCCGGATGTTCGCGTGGCGCGGCCACCTGTTGATGGTCTCGACGCACGACGCCGAGCGGCCGGTGCTCCACCTGGTCGTCGTGCGTCCGGACGACGCGCCGCTCGGTCGCTCCTGAGCGAACGCTCCTCTACACTTCTCGGCCCATGTTCGTCGCCGCGACCGGATTCCTCGCTGGTTCCGTCCACGTCCTCACGGGCGCGGACCATCTCGCCGCCGTCGCGCCGCTCGCGGCCGATGGCCGGCGAGCCGCCTGGCGCACCGGAGTTCGCTGGGGCCTCGGACACGCTTCTGGCGTCGCGCTCGTCGCTCTCGCGGCGTTCGGACTGAAGAGCGCGCTCGCGCTCGAGCGCATCGACGCGTTCGCGTCGGTGGGGGAGCGCGTCGTCGGCGTGGCGCTCATCGCGATCGGCTTGTTCGGGCTCCGCCGCGCGCTGTCGACGCGCGTCCACGTCCACGAGCACACGCACGATGGCGCGCAGCACGCTCACCTTCACATGCATGCGCACGCGCACGTCCCAGCCGACGGGACGCACGACGCGCCGGCGCCGCACGCTCACGGGCACGCCGCGCTCGCCGTCGGACTGCTCCACGGATTGTGCGGGAGCTCCCACTTCCTGGGAGTGCTGCCGAGTCTCGCGCTGCCGAGTACCGCGGACGCCGCCGCGTATCTGGTCGGATTCGGCGCGGCCAACGTGATCGCGATGGCGGGGTTCGCGACCATCGTCGGAAGATTCGCCGCGCGCCTCGCGTCGCGCGGTGCACGCGCGTGGCGCGCGATGCTCGTGACGTGCGCGTCATTGTCGATCGTGATCGGCACCGCGTGGCTCGCGGTCGGCGCGCTCGACTGAGCTTCGTTTCTCGACGCATCGAAGTCACTCGCGCGTGACGCGCGTTTCGCCGATCAACAAATTCGATCGCTCGCAAAGAAAAAAACGCGGTGGGCTCGCGCGCTTGCGATGACCTCGGCAAGATCGCGCGCATGCCGCTCCCGCCCGATCGACTCCGCGCTGTGTTCTGCTTCGAAGAGAACGGCAACCGACCGACGATTCATTCCGCACCGTCCTATCGCACATTGCGCGATCGACTCGACGCCGCGGAATTCGACGCGCTCGTCGAGACCGCGTGCGCACCGTGGCGGAAGCGGCAGACCGGACGACCGCCGGTGCCCGCGGGAATCATCTACCGATTGATGTTCGCGGCGTTCCTCGAAGGAAGTTCGTCGCACCGCTCCGCGGCGGAACTGTGCCGTGTCAATCTCTCGGTGCGCGACTTCGTCGGCCTCGGTCCGAACACGCGGCCGCCGCACCACTCGACGCTCGGCGCGTTCCGCGCCGCGGTGCCCGAGCCGACGCACGTCGCGAACTTCGAGCTGTTGTGGAAGATCGTTCGGCCCGCGTGGTCGACCGCCGGCCCGCCGCCATTGTGAAGCCGCGTCGTCCGCCGGCCGGCGGTCGTCGGCCGCGCACGACTCGAGACTCTGCTCGCGGGTTGAGCGCCGTCTGAAACGCGAACCGCCCCGTTCGTCTCTCGATGCGAGGACGAACGGGGCGGTCGCGCTTTCGACGAGCGCGTGTCGCGAGGAGCGACCTCAGTAGAGGTACGGCGCGACCGACGTGCTCAGGTACGGCGTGACGCCGCCCGGCGGGATCACCGCGTTCTGGACGTGCGGCTGGATGCCGACGAGCACGGGCACCTGCGGCAGCGAAAAGTCGAGCTGCACCATCCCGCTCGCCGGGATCGTCTGCGGGAGCGACGACACGATCAGGAACGACGGATCGATGTCGAGCCAGCCGATGATCGGGCCTGCGAAGTAGTGGCCCGGCGCGACGCCGACGAACATGATCAGCGCGGAGCCCGCGGGGCCGGCCTGGTGCAGGCGCAGCGTGTTGCCGAGGTTGATCGCGCGCGTGAACTCGGGGAAGCGGCCTTCATACGAGAGCGAACCCTGCACCGAGTAGGAGTGGAACTCCGTCGGGGTCACGATGTAGCCCGACGACGACGACGTGCTGAACGAGGTGACCGGCTGGCCGTGCAGGTTCACCTTGTCGAAGCGTCCCGTCGGCATGCCGAAGCCGAAGCCCGAGATGCCGTCGTTCGCCATGCAGGTGTGCCGCGAGATCTGCACCGTCAAGGGGTTCGGCGCGCTCGCCGGCTCCCAGCGATTCAACCGGCTGTCGAACACGAACACGTTGAACGGCGCGGGGTCGTCGAACGCGCAGAACGTCGCGCCGGACGACGGCGCGAGGAACTGGTTGGGCGTGGACGTGGCCTGCGACACCCAAGTGCCGTAGCGCGCGGACAACGCCTCGTACCCGCCGGTGTGTGGGATCACGACGGAGCTGCGCACGAGCACCGGCGCGCCGACCGGCGTCACGATCGGCGCGGCGAACCACTGATTGAGGAGCGCGGAGTAGGCGTAGTCGGTGCCCGCGCTGTCCGCGAACGCGACCTCGTCCGCCTTGCTGATCGTGTACGTGCCGGCGAGCGCCGGCCCGTAGGTCCCGGTGAGCGCGGAGTACGGCGTCACCTGCCCGGGCTCGACGACGAGCGCGTAGTCGTTGTCGACCTGCAGGGTCGCGGTCGCGACCGAGAGCCCGCTGAAGATGCCCGGCCCCGACCCGTAGCAGACGGCCTTCCCGAGCGCGGGGTCGAGGAACGCGGCGCAACCTTCGTCGGCGGTGATCGTCCCGATCGGCGCGGTCGACGTCCACGACGTCAGCGTGCCCGACAGGCCCGAGTAACCGAACACGGTGTTGCCCGCGACGGCGAGCGCGTAGTCGCTGCGCAGGACGTTCGTCGTGATGCCGGCGATCGCCTGCGTCGTCCAGGTGTTCTGCTGCGCGGAGAACGCGCGGAAGATGCCCGGGCTGTGCGCCGTCCCGCACTCGGCCTCTCCACTCACCGCGGGTGCAGCCGATGCGTCGCCCGGCGTCGTCACGAACGTTCCCCAGTGCGCGCTGAACGCGTGGAGGTTCGTGCCGTCCTTGATGATCCCGAGCAGGCGGTTCGCGACGATCGTCGGGCTCGGCGCGGACAGCGTGAGCGGCACCCAGTGGCCGCGGAAGCCGGAGAAGCCCCACGCTTGCGTACCGTCGACGACGATCGTGACCCACGAGGACGACACCGGTCCGCTCTTGATGGTCGCGGTCGGACTCACGGTGATCGTGTCGACCACGTCCTCGCGCGTCGACCAGCCGTGGATGTCGTTGCCGTCGCGGAAGACGACGTAGGCGTTGTATTGCTCGAAGAACGAGATGCCCGTGACGATCGGGACGACCGTCCACTGCTTCGAGACACCCGACCACAGATGGACGTCGGTGCCGGTCTGGAAGGTGACGGTGGTGCCGATCGAGCCGAACGAACCGGCGCCGGCGGGAAGGGGGATCGTGCGCCAGTTGTTCAGATCACCGGCGACGGCAGCGGCGCCGAAGACGCCGAGAACGAGCAGGGACGCGCAGAGCGCGGAAGACCGGGACATCCACATCTCCTGGGGTTGAGGAACTCAAGGGTCGTGCGAACCCGACGTGTCGCGGGTTCGAGGGAGCCGACTTCGAACGGCCGATGCTGCTGGCCGGTTCGACGATTTCGCGCAGATTGGATTATCCAGGGCGAGGTTGTGACGGGAAAGGGGGCACGTCGTTACGCTCGCGCCGATTCCCTCCCCGTCCTTCCCGATGCGCAGCGGAGCGGCGCCATGGACGAAAGCCAGGCACTCCCTCCAGACGCTCTGCGCGGCGTTTGGCCCGTCCTCTCGGAGGAGGAGCGTGTCGACGGCTTCTCGATGCTCGCCGGCGACGACGCGATGGAGTTCTTCCTCGAGCTCTCGCCACGCGCGCAGGCCCAGCTCGTGCGGAACTTCGCGCCGGCGCGCCGACAGGTGTGGCTGCGACTGCTCGCGCCCGACGACGCGGCCGACTTGATCCAGCAGTTCGAGCCGCCGGAGCGCCTCGCGCTCGTCGCGATGCTCGACGAGCTGACGCGGCGCGAGGTCAGCGCGCTGCTCGCGTACGCCGACGACAACGCAGGCGGTCTGATGAGCCCGCGATTCGCGCGCGTGCGTCCGGAGATGAACGTCGGCGAGGCGATCCGCTACCTGCGACGGCAGGCGCGCGACGTCGCGCTGGAGACGCTGTACTACGGCTACGTCCTCGACGAAAGGCAGCACCTCCTCGGCGTCGTCTCGTTCCGCGAGTTGTTCCGGACGCAGGACGAGAAGCCCGTGCGCGAGATGATGAAGACCGATCTCGTCACGGTGCGCGACACCGACGACCAGGAGAAGGTCGCGAAGGTCATCGCGCAGTACGACCTGCTCGCGGTGCCCGTGCTCGACGCCACCGGCGCAATGAAGGGCATCGTCACCGTCGACGACGTGGTCGACGTCGTGCAGCAGGAAGCGACCGAGGACATCCAGAAGCTCGGCGGCACCGAGGCGCTCGACGCGCCCTATCTGCAGACCACGTTCGCATCGATGATCCGCAAGCGCGCCGGCTGGCTCGCGGTGCTCTTGCTCGGCGAGATGCTCACGACTTCCGCGATGGCGCACTTCGAGGACGAGATCAAACGGCTCGTCGTGCTGGCGATGTTCATGCCGCTCATCATCTCGAGCGGCGGCAACTCCGGGTCGCAGGCCTCGACGCTCGTGATCCGCGCCCTCGCCCTCGGTCACTTACGCCTGCAGGACTGGGCACGCGTGCTGATGCGTGAGCTGCGCACCGGTCTCGTGCTCGGTCTCGTGCTCGCCGCGATCGGCGCGCTGCGCGTCGCAGGATGGCAGGCCATGTTCGGCAGCTACGGCCAGCACTGGCACCTCGTGACGTGGACCGTCGCCGCGAGCCTGCTCGGCGTGGTCACGTGGGGCGCGGTGACGGGCGCGATGCTTCCCTTCATCCTGCGACGCCTGCG
>CAZOLL010000315.1:0-5547 GCA_964580365.1 uncultured Phycisphaeraceae bacterium | reverse complement strand
GTTCGTCACCTGCGAGTCGTGCAACGGCAAGCGCTTCGACGTCGAGACGCTGAAGGTGCGCTGGAACGGCAAGAGCATCGCCGACGTGCTCGAGTTGGAAGTCGACCAGGCGCTCGAGCTGTTCGCGCAGCACAAGCGCATCGCGCGGATCCTGCGGCTGCTCGCCGACGTCGGCCTCGGGTACCTGCGGCTCGGCCAGCCGGCGACGACGCTCTCGGGCGGCGAGGCCCAGCGCGTCCGTCTCGCGGCCGAGCTCGCGCGGCCGGAGCAGGGCACGACGCTCTACCTGCTCGACGAGCCGACCACTGGGCTCCACCTCGAGGACGTGTCGCGGCTCCTCGCCGTGCTGGGCCGTCTCGTCGACGCCGGCAACACTGTGCTCGTCATCGAGCACAACGAAGAAGTGATCCGCGCCGCGGACTGGGTGATCGACCTCGGCCCGGACGGGGGCGCCGCCGGCGGCCGCGTCATCGCGACGGGACGCCCCGAGGACATCGCGAAGGTCCCCGCGTCGATCACCGGTCAACGACTGAAGCAGCTCGACCCGTCCGCGCGCCGCGCGCGCAAGCTGGAGAAGATGGCATGAGCTCCGGCGAGAACGGACGGCCGCTGACGGTGCAGGGCGATCGCACCGTGCTGCTCGAGGTCGCCGCGCCCGGCTTCGTCGAGGCGCGCGACTTCCTCTCGCGCTTCGCGGAGCTCGAGAAGTCGCCCGAATTCTTCCACACCTACCGCATCACGCCGCTGTCGATCTGGAACGCGGCGGCGGCCGGCCTCGCGGCCGACGAGATCCTCGAGTTCCTGCGCGCACGGTCGCGCTACCCCGTGCCGGCGAACGTCGAAAAGGACGTTCGCGACAACATCCGCCGGTTCGGGCTCTTGCGCCTCGAGCGCGCCGACAACGATCTCGTGCTCGCGTCGCCGGACGCGACGCTGCTCGCCGACCTCGCGCGCCATCCGGCGGTGAAGAAGCTGCTCGGCGCGGTGCGTCCCGACGGGCGCGTGATGGTCCCGCCCGCGTTCCGCGGCGAAGTGAAGCAGGCGCTGATCAAGGTCGGATACCCGGTCGAGGATCTCGCGGGGTACGCACCGGGCACGCCGTACGAGTTCCGGCTGCGGTCAGCAACGCGCGGCGGCGCGCCGTTCGCCATCCGCCCGTACCAGCGCGACGCGGCCGACGTGTTCTACGCCGGCGGCACCGAGCGCGGCGGCTCCGGCGTGATCGTGCTGCCGTGCGGCGCCGGGAAGACGATCGTCGGCATGGCGGCGATGGAGCGCGTGCAGGCGCGCACGCTGATCCTCACGACCAACGTCGTCGCGGTGCGGCAGTGGCGCTCGGAGATCCTCGACAAGTCGACGATCCCCGAGTCCGACATCGGCGAATACACCGGCGAGAGCAAGCTCGTCCGACCGATCACGATCGCGACCTACCAGATCCTCACCTACCGCCGCCGGAAGAGCGACCCGTTCGTCCACTTCGATCTCTTCTCCGCCGACAGGTGGGGCCTCGTGATCTACGACGAGGTGCACCTGCTCCCGGCGCCGGTGTTCCGTGTCACGGCGGAGATCCAGGCGACGCGCCGTCTCGGACTCACCGCGACGCTCGTGCGCGAGGACCACAAGGAGGAGGAGGTCTTCTCGCTGATCGGCCCGAAGAAGTGCGACGTGCCGTGGAAGGTGCTCGAGCGGCAGGGATGGATCGCGACGGCGCGCTGCGTCGAGGTCCGCATCGGCATCCCGCCGGAGATGAAGCACGACTACGTCAGCTCGGGCGCGCGCGCGCAGTTCCGGCTCGCGTCGGAGAATCCGTCGAAGCTCGCCGTCGTGCGCGACCTGCTCGAGCGGCACCGCGACGATCGCGTGTTGATCATCGGGCAGTACATCGAGCAGTTGAACGACCTCGCCGCGCGCCTCGAGGCGCCGCTCATCACGGGCAAGACCGCGAACAAGGACCGCGAGCGTCTGTACCGGAGTTTCCGTGAGGGGGAGATTCCGGTGCTGCTGATCTCTAAGGTGGGGAACTTTGCAATCGACCTTCCGGATGCTTCGGTGGCGATCCAGGTGTCCGGCACGTTCGGCTCGCGTCAAGAAGAGGCGCAGCGGCTCGGCCGGATCCTCCGCCCCAAAGCGAACGGCACGTCGGCGTGGTTCTACAGTCTCGTGACGAGGGAGTCGAAGGAGTCTGAGTTCGCGAACCACCGCCAACTGTTCCTGACGGAGCAGGGGTACTCGTACGAGATTCGGGACGTGGACGTGGCCGTCGCGGACGCGGCGGGATCGGCCGGCCCGAATGACCGAACGGATCGGATCGGATGACGGAAACCCAACGCGGACCGCGTGCCCCGAGCCTCGAGCGGGTGCTCCGCGAGAAGTCCCGACCGGAGCTGTCGGAGTACTACTCGTTCTGGGACGGGCGCGCCCCGGTCCCGACGAACACCGACGGCCTGGTCCAGGCGCTCTCCCGGTGCATGAGCGACGAGGAATCGGTCCGCAAGCGCCTGAAGCTGCTCTCGAAGAAGCTCGTCGACCTGCTGAAGTTCCTTCTGCGCGACGACTCCTACACGGCGACCCGCGACCAGGTGCTCCACTCGCGCTTGTTCAACTACATGAGCCAGTACGAGGTCGAGGCGGCGCTGAACGCGTTGCAGAAGCGCGGCTTCGTCCACGCCGCGCCGGCGAACGAACGCTCGCCCGACGCCGGCGGACTCGCGCAGTTCTCGATCGCGAAGGAGCTCGGCGACGTCCTGCACGCCTTCGTCACCGACGAGGAGTGCCAACTCTCGGAAATGTCGTCGCTGCGCGCGTGGCTGAACCGCCGTTTCGGCACCAACGGCGACGGTGCGCCGTCGACGGCGGCCGAGTGGTCCGCGGAGCCTCTGCCGCAGGGCGGTGACCTCGCCGCGCACGTCGCGCACTTCGTCCGGGCCACGGAGATCGCGCATCGCATCGGCCGCCTCGACGACGACCTGAAGTCGATGCTCGCGGTCGTGGTTGGCGAAGCGGGCGGCTTCTGCCCGAAGGCGCTCTACGAGCGCGTGCGCAACGGCGCGCCGCGCTGGGACCGCCGGCGCTTCAAGAAGTCGCTCGAGTCGTGGGGGCTCGGCACCGTGCGCCACCTCGCGCTCGGGGAGTACGGCATCAACCACTTCGACGACACGGTCGTCGTCTTCGACGAAGTGATCGCCGCGTGGCGCGACCACGTCGCGAAGGACCCGAGCCAGTCGATCGCCGACGTGAAGACCTGCGGCGTCGACCTCATCTCCGACATCGCGAGCTTCCTCTCGTTCGTCGCGCACAGTCGCGTGCGGCTCACGCTGAACGGGCAGATCTATCGCACCGTCACGAAGAAGCTCGAGGACAACCTCATCCTCCCGAAGAAGCCCGAGTTCGCCGGCTTCGACGCCTTCCAGTACATCTACGAGTTCTGCCTCGCGCGCAAACTCGTGCAGCGGCGCGCCGACCGTTCGCTGTCGGTGACGATCAAGGGCCGCAAGTGGGAGACGGACCCGCTCGAGAAGAAGCTGCAGGTGCTCCTCGACTTCGCGATGCGCGAGCCGCTGCAGGACGGCGACGGCTTCCACGCGCCGAAACTGCGCGAGCAGCTGCTCGAGTTGTTGCGTGCGCAGGAGGTCGGTCGCTTCGTCGACGTGATGGCGCTGCCCTACGCCGCGCGGAACCTCTACCTCGCGCGCCTCGACGCGGACCACGTCCGCGACGCCTTTCAGAACCGCTACCAGTACGCGCCGACGGCCGTCATGCGCGACGCGGTGGGGTTGTCGCAGTCGCTCTACCTCTGGCTGCGCGATCGCGTGTACCTCCTCGGCCTCGTCGACCTCGGCTTCCGCGACGGACGCCCCGTTGCGATGCGCCTCACGCCGCTCGGCGCGCGCGCACTCGGCCGTTCGCTGCCCGCCGACCAGGCGTGCGCGGGCCGCCCGCTCGTCGTGAACCCCGACTTCGAGGTGCTGCTGTTCCCCGAGGAAGGCGACACCTACGACCTCATCACACGCCTCGACCGCTTCGCCGAGCGGCAAGCCTCCGACACCGTGTACCGGTACAAGGTCACCGAGGCGAGCGTCGAGAAGGCCGTCGCGGAAGGGCTCGAGATCAGCGAGATCCTCCGCGTCCTCTCCGAGAACGCGCGCGCGGCGATCCCGCAGAACGTCGTGTACTCGCTGAAGGAGTGGGCCGGAAAGGTCCGCTTCGTCGCGGTGCGGCGCATGACGGTGCTGCGCGGCAAGAACCGCGAGATCATGGACCGTGTGCTCCGCACGTTGTCGGGCGCCGGCCTCTCCGCCGAGCGTCTGTCGCCGACGGCCGTCGTCGTCGAGGCGGACGTCGACCTGCACGCGCTCGAGAAGGACTTCGCCGGCGACGGCGTGTTCCTCGAAGGGCTCGCGGTGAAGAACGGCAAGGCATCCGGCCCGACGAACGGCTCCGCGTCGCACACGAAGCCCGGCGCGTCGCATCCGAACACGCCCGCGCCGTCGTCACCGGCGACACCATCCGCACCGGATGTCAAGCCCGCCTGACGCGCGCGCCGCGTTCCGACTCGTCGTCGTCACCGCCGGCGACGCGCACCTTCGTTTCGACGAAGCGCTCGCGCTCCCGGCGCTCGCGTTCTCCGGCGGAGCGACGGCGCTGTGGATCCGCGAGCGCGCGCTCGACGACGAGCGACTCTTCGCACTCGCGCGTGCCGCGCGCACTGCGGCCGACCGCTCCGGAGGCGTCGTCTGGATCAGCGGGCGGGTCGACATTGCACGGCGCGCGGGGCTCGACGCCGTGCAGCTCGGCTTCCGCGACGTGCGGCCGGACGCGGTGAGCGCCGCCGACCGCATGGGCCTTTCGGTCGGCTACTCGGCGCACGATCCGCTCGAGGAGATCTCGATCCAGGCCGCGGATCACGTCACTCTCGCCCCGTTGTTCGCGACCGATCCTTCGCTCGCGAAGTCACCGCCGCTCGGCGTCGAGCGCTTCGCGACGCTTCGCGCGCGGATCGCACGGCCGGTCGTCGCGCTCGGCGGGATCGATCGCACCAACGCGGCGCTCGCGATGCGCGCCGGCGCCGACGGCGTCGCGGTCCTGCGGGCCGTCGCACGCGCGGCGGACCCTTCGGCCGCGGCCGCGGAGCTGCGCGCGATCGTCGACGCCGCGCTCGGCTGACGCGCGTCGCGCTACGCTGTTTGCGTGTCCACTCCGCCGTTCCGCGAGTCCGAGTTCGGTGCGATGGTCGCCGCGCGCGCCGCGGCGCGCCCTTGCCCGCCGGCGCTGAGCATCGGCATCGGCGACGACGCGGCCGTGCTCGAGGACGCGGGTCGCGCGCGGGTGTGGACGACGGATCTGCTCCTCGATGGCGTCGATTTCGTTCTCGCGGAATGTGGGCCGCGCGCCGCCGGACGGAAGGCGATGGCGAAGAGCCTCTCGGATCTCGCGGCGATGGGGTCGCGGCCGGAGAGCGCGCTGGTCTCGGTCGCGTTGCCGCCGGGCTTCGATCGCGCGGCCGCGGAAGCACTGCTCGACGGACTGTTCGCCGCCGCAGATCCATTC
>CAZOLL010000314.1:0-5557 GCA_964580365.1 uncultured Phycisphaeraceae bacterium | reverse complement strand
TCTCCCGCGTCCTCACCTCGACGCTCGACGTGAAGAACACGCTGCTCTACGTGCTCGCGAACGCCCGCCGCCACGGCATCCCGTTCATCGGCCGCGTGGACCCGTATTCGTCCGCCGCGTGGTTCACGGGCTGGCACGAGGTCGCGCCGGCCACACGCCCCGCGCCGACCGCAGCTCCCCGTTCCTGGCAGCTCGTCACCGGTTGGCACCTTCACGGCCGACTGAGCTCCGACGCGACTCCGCGCGCTGCGCACTTCTGAGCCGGTCGTCGGCGTTCGCCCGGCCGCGCCGTCGCGAATCTCCCGCGCGGTTTTTTCCCGCGGGTCGTGCCGGACGGATCCCGTGTCTCCAAGTCTCACTCGCTCGACCGCACCACAGGAGGAATCGCATGTCGTCCCGCATCGCACGCGTCTCGTTCGGACTCGCCGTGCTCGTCGGTCTCGCCGCTCCCGCGGCGCACGCGCAAACGATTCAACCGCCGTACAACGGCTCGTACTCGTTCGTCGATCTCGGCTCGGTGCCGGGCGTGCCGACGAACTACGGCGGCGTCACGTTCCACCCGACGAATGCGAACATCCTCATGATCGGCGGCGCCGCGAATGGCGGGACCGGCGCGGTGTTCATGGTCAACGTGGTGCGCGGCGCGGGCAACCACATCACGGGTTTCACCGGATCCGCCACGCAGTTCTGCACGGCTCCGTACATCGACGGCGGCCTCGTGTTCGGACCGGGCAACGTGCTGTTCGCCACCGGCTGGAACGCGAACCTGCTGCACCAGGTGAAGCCGGGCTCGACGGCGCCGGACAAGACGATCACGCTGTCGACCGTCGGCATCGCGAGTTCGCCGGGAGCGTTCCAGATCACGCCGCCGGGCTTCCCGGGCGCTGGAACGGTGCGCATCGCTTCGTACAGCGGCGGCCAGTGCTACCGCGCGCAGCTCGCGGCCGATGGCCTCGGCACGTTCAACCTGACCAACGTCACCGCCGGCCCGGTCCTCGCGGTCGGACCCGAGGGCATCATCTACCCGCCCGCGGGCTCACCGAACTTCGTGAACTACTCGCAGGTGCTCGTCACCGAGTACAGCCTGGGCAGCATCGGCGCCTACAACCTCGATGCGAACGGCGACCCGATCTTCGCCACGCGCCAGGTCTTCCTGAACGGACTCACGGGCGCCGAGGGCGCGACGATCGACCCGGTCACCGGCGACTTCCTGTTCTCGACCTTCGGCGGCGGCAGCCGCGTCATCGCGGTGCGCGGCTTCGCGGTGCCGACGTGCAACGGCTCGTCCTCGAACTACGGCGCCGGCACCGCCGGCCTTGGCGGCTTCACGCCGCAGCTCGGGGTGCTCGGCACGCCGTGCGTCGGCAATGCGCTGTCGGCGCTCTCGCTCTCGCAGGGCCGCGGCGCGGCGCCGTGCATCCTCTTCACGGGCGCGTCTCCGGCGAACATCCCGCTGCCGTACTACGGCGGCACGATTTACGTCAACCAGTCGCTCGTCTCCGCCTTCGGCCTGCTCGGCGCGCCGAACACCGCGGGCGTCGGCAACTTCACCGCGAACCTGCCGATCCCGAACGACCCGTTCCTCGCGGGGATCAACATCTACCTGCAGGCGGTCCTGATCGACGCCGCGGCGGTGAAGGGCGTCTCGTTCACGAAGGGACTGCAGGTCACGATCGGCTGACGCCGACCCGACCTCGTTCAGGTTCGGACGCGCGCGTGCCGGCGGGTGCCGGCGCGCGCGCGCGTCCGTTTTTCCCGTCGGGTCTCGCGGCGATTCCGGTTCGGGGTCTCGGATCACGAACTTCGAAAGGAACTGCCCGATGACCCGAACCCGTCCCGTCCTCGCCACCATCGCGCTCGCCGCGCTGGCCGCGGCCGCGTCCGCCCAGACGATCCAACCGCCGTTCGACGCCGACTACAGCTACGTGAACCTCGGCAACCCCAGCGGCATCCCCGGCCCGCTCGGAGGGATCACATTCGACCCGACCGACGCGAACCGCGTGCTGATCGGCGGAAGCGCGAACCAGCCGGCCGGCGCGGTCTACGCGATCGCGGTCGTTCGTGACGCGCAACAGCACATCGTTGCGTTCTCCGGCGCCGCGACGCTCTGGTCGACGGCGCCGAACATCGACGGCGGTCTCGCGTTCGCGCCGAACTCCGTGCTGTTCGCGACCGGGTACAACACGAACAAGCTGCACCAGATCCCGATGGGGCAGTCCGCGCCGGCAAAGACGATCGACCTGAACGCCCTCGGGATCGCGTCGTCCGTCGGCACGCTTCAGTTCACGCCGCCCGGCTACGTGGGCGCCGGGAAGCTGCGCATCGCGAGCTACAACGCCGGCACCTGGTACTCCGCGGACATCGTCCCCGACGGCGCGGGCACCTTCGATCTCGCGAACATCACGACCGGGCCGACGCTCCAGAACGGCCCCGAGGGCATCCTCTATCCGCCGGCGGGCTCGCCGCAGTTCGCGGACGGCTCGAGCGTCCTCGTCAACGAGTACGGCGGCGGACAGATCAGCGTGTACCAGCTCGACGCGAACGGCGACCCGATCGTCGCGACCCGCCAGGCGTTCATGATCGGATTGGGGGGCGCCGAGGGGGCGACGCGCGACCCCGTGACCGGCGACTTCCTGTTCACCACGTTCGGCGGCGCCAACACCGTGATCGCCGTGCGCGGCTTCCCGGCTTGCAGCGGCAAGGCGGTCGCTTACGGCGCCGGCGTCGCGGGCTCGGGCGGCTTCGTCCCCTCGCTCGCCGCGGTGAGCGTGCCCTGCGTCGGCAACTCGCTCGCGGCGCTCTCTCTGCAGGGCGGCCTCGGCGGAACGCTCTGCGTCGTTCTCCTGGGCACGAGCGCGGCGAACATCCCCGTGCCGTACTACGGCGGCACGGTGCTCGTCGCGCAGAGCGTCGTGAACTCGATCGTTCTCGGCGGGACGCCGGGAGTCCCGGGCGACGGCGGCTTCACCGTGCGCCAGCCGATCCAGAACGACGTCATGCTGTCGGGCACGCACGTCTACCTGCAGGCGATCCTGCTCGATCCGGGGGCAGTGCGCGGCTGCTCATTTACCGCCGGCATCGACGCCACCATCGGCTGACACCCCTAAGATCTCGCGCTCCTTTCACGGGCCGCTTTGAGGCGGCCCGACGCACTCGGAGCGCGCGATGGACCTGAAGTTCGAACTCGACGGCGGCAAGACCGCCACCCTTCCCGCCGGAACTCCGGCGCGCGAGCTGGTGCGCGCCGTGAAGGAGGCGTCGGGCGCGAAGAAGGTGATCGCGCTGAACGTGGACGGGAAGATCTTCGACTTCCACACGCCGCTCGACGCCGGCGGCAAGGTCACGCCGGTCGTCCCCGGGACGGCGGAGGGCCTCGAGGTGCTGCGCCACACTTGCGCGCACGTCCTCGCGCAGGCAGTCGCGCGGAAGTTCGGCAAGGACTCCGTCGAGTTCGCGATCGGCCCCGTCATCGACGACGGCTTCTACTACGACTTCGACGTCGACCGCCCGTTCACGACCGACGACATCGCCGGCTTCGAAGCCGAGATGGCGAAGATCGTGAAGGAGGATCTGCCGCTGTCGCGCACGGTCGAGAAGTCGAAGGCCGACGCTCTCAAGCGCCTCGCCGCGTCGGGCCGCGCCAAGTTCAAGAGCGAGATCGTCCGCGAGCTGCAAGACGGCGCGCAGGTCTCGTTCTACACGCAGGGCGAATTCACCGACATGTGCCGAGGCCCGCACCTGCCGTCGACGGGCTCGATCGGCAACGGCTTCAAGCTGCTCTCCGTCGCGGGCGCCTACTGGCGCGGCGACGAGAAGCGCGAGTCGCTGCAGCGCATCTACGGCGTCGCGTTCTTCACCAAGGCCGAGCTCGACGAGTTCGTCCACCTGCGCGAGGAAGCGAAGCGCCGCGACCACCGCGTCCTCGGCCGCGAGCTGCAGCTGTTCAACTTCCCCGAGGAGTCGATCGGCGCTCCGATCTGGCTGCCGAACGGGATGGTCGCGTGGCGCGCGCTCGAGACGATGATGCGCGAGAAGCTTCGCGACCGCGGCTACGTCGAGGTGCGCACGCCGATCCTGCTCGACACCAGCGTGTGGCGTCTGACCGGCCACATGTCGCACTACCGCGAGAACATGTTCTTCGTCGACCCGCGCGAGGACATGAAGCGCTCCGACCCGTCCGTCGCAGAGAAGGCGCTCGCGAGCGCGGATCCGGCGGTCGGCCTGAAGCCGATGAACTGCCCCGGCTCGGCGATGGCGTACCGCACCGACATCCGCAGCTATCGCGACCTGCCGCTGCGTCTCGCCGAGTTCGGCAACTGCCACAGGAACGAGATGTCGGGCGTGATGTCCGGCCTCACGCGCGTGCGCGCGTTCACGCAGGACGACGCGCACATCTACTGCACTCCGGAACAGATGGACGCGGAGATGCTCTCGCTCGTCGAGTTCGTGCGCGATGTCTACTCGACGCTCGGCTTCGCCGACATCCGCATGTACTTCGCCACGCGTCCGCCTTCGTCCACCGGCAGCGACGAGATGTGGCAGCGCGCCGAGAGCGCGATCGAGTCGGTGCTGAAGCAGATCGGCGCGCCGTACCAGACCGACCCGGGCGGCGGCGCGTTCTACGGCCCGAAGATCGACTTCAAGGTGCTCGACTCGCTGAAGCGCGAGTGGCAGCTCGCGACGATCCAGGCCGACTTCGGCCTCGCCGAGAAGTTCGACCTGCACTACGTCGACAAGGACGGCACCCGCAAGCGGCCGGTCATCATCCACCGCGCGATCCTCGGTTCGTTCGAGCGCATGTTCGGCATCCTCGTCGAGCACTACGGCGGCGCGTTCCCCGCCTGGCTCGCGCCGGAGCAGGCGCGGCTCGTGCCGATCTCCGAGGAGCGCCACACCGAGGCGTGCAACCGCGCGCTCGCCGCGCTGAAGCACGCCGGCCTGCGCGCGACCGCCGACCTGCGCAACCAGAAGATGGGCGCGAAGGTCCGCGAGGCGACGCTGCAGAAGGTGAACTACGTGCTCGTGATCGGCGACAAGGAGGCGGAGCTCGGCTCGGTCTCGGTGCGCCGCCGCGACGGCACGAACGTCGGCGTGATGAAGCTCGAGCGCTTCGTCGCGCTGCTCAAGACCGAAGCCGACAGCCGCTCGATGACGCCGCTCCTGCAGCCGATCGAAGGCGGCGCGGCGCCCGGCGCGGTGTCCGAGAAGAAGGCGGTCGGCGAAGCAATGACCGCCGTCCGGCTCACCGGCCCGGGCGACGCGCAGCTGCTCTCCGACGTGAAGGTGCCGGAGCCCGGCCCCGGCGAGGTGCGCATCCGCGTGCTCGCGTCCGGCATCTGCGGCACCGACAAGCACCTCTGCTCCGGCGACGCGTCGGTGGTCGAGAAGGCGAAGCCGCCGCGCACGCTCGGCCACGAGTTCTGCGGCGAGATCGAATCGGTGGGCGCCGGCGTCGCGTCCGAGTGGCGCGCCGGCGACTTCGTCACCGCCGAGATGCACGTCGTCTGCGGCACCTGCTACCAGTGCCGCACCGGCCCAGGGCACGTTTGCGAGAACA
>CAZOLL010000313.1:0-5570 GCA_964580365.1 uncultured Phycisphaeraceae bacterium | reverse complement strand
TCCTCGAAGATCACCTCGTCCATGCGCGAGCCGGTCTCGATGAGCGCGGTGGCGAGGATGGTGAGCGAGCCGCCGAACTCGATGTTGCGCGCCGCGCCGAAGAAGCGCTTCGGTTTCTGCAGCGCGGAGGCGTCGATGCCGCCCGACAGGATCTTGCCGGAGTGCGGCGCCTCGCTGTTGTAGGCGCGGCCGAGTCGGGTGATGGAGTCGAGGAGGATCACGACGTCGCGGCCGTGCTCGACCAGGCGCTTCGCCTTCTCGATCACCATCTCGGCGACCATGATGTGGCGCGACGCGGGCTCGTCGAACGTGGACGACACGACCTCGCCCTTCACGTTGCGCTGCATGTCGGTGACCTCTTCGGGCCGCTCGTCGATGAGCAGCACGATGAGGTAGACCTCGGGGTTGTTCTTCGTGATCGAGTTCGCGAGCTTCTGCAGGAGGATCGTCTTGCCGGTGCGCGGCGGCGCGATGATCAACCCGCGCTGGCCTTTGCCGATCGGCGTGACGAGATCCATGATCCGCATCGCGATCTCGTCGGGCGCCGTCTCGAGCATGAAGCGCTGCTCGGGGTAGAGCGGGACGAGGTCCTCGAACGGCGCGACCTGGCCGGCCTTCTCCGGGTCTTCGAAGTTGATCTGCTCGATGCGGAGCAGCGCGAAGTACTTCTCGTTGTCCTTCGGCGTGCGGATCGGGCCCGAGATCACCTGGCCGGTGCGCAGTGAGAAGCGGCGGATCTGCGACGGCGAGATGTACACGTCGTCGGGCGACGGGACGTAGCTGTAGGACGGCGAGCGGAGGAAGCCGAACCCGTCGGGAAGGATCTCGAGGACTCCTTCCGTCATCATCGTGCCTTCGAACTCGGTGCGGCGGCGCAGGAGCTTGAAGATCAGCTCCTGCTTCTTCATCCCGTGCGCGCCCTCGATGCCCTCGGCCGAGACGACCTGCGCGAGGTCCTCGACGTTCAGGCGCTGGAGCTCCTGCAGGCGCAACTCGCCGGCGCGCAGGCGCTGCACGAGTTCGGCGTTCGCGGGGCTGAGGGGCTTCGGCGCGGCGGGCGGACGCGGCGGCGGGACGGGGATCGAGTCGCCGAAGTCGGGGATCTCGTGGGGGTGCGGGCGGCCGAAGTCGCGGCGATCGTTCCTCTGCTGGCCGCGGCGGTCGTCGCGCCGGTGGCGCTCGTGGTGGCGCGGACCGCGATCGAAGCGGTCGCCGCCGCCGCCATCGTGGCGGCCCTGGTGGCGGTTGTGGCGATCGTTGCGATCATTTCGATCGTGGCGGTGCTGTTGATGCTGATGCTGCCGATCGTGTCGGTCCTGTCGGTCGGGCCGGTCGGGCCGGTCCTGCGCCGGAGGTGAGGCCTGCTGCGGCGCGGCGGCCTCCGCGCGTTCGTCGCCGTGCGCCGGCTCGTCGTGCGGATCCTGCACTTCACGCGCCTCACGCGCTTCCCTCGCGTCACGGGAGTCGCGGCGCGCGTCGCGCTCGCCGTGGGGTTCGCGGACCTCGCGCGCGTCGCGCTCGCGGCGGCGGTCACGGTCCTCGCGATCGTCGAGTGCGTCCCGCTCTTCCGATCTTTCGATGGGACGGTCGCCGCGCTCGGAACGCTCTGCACGAGGTGACGGAGTCGGCGGGGCGGGCGGCGGCGCGGACGCGGCACCGGGGTCGCCGACGCGCTCGATGTCGGCCGCGATCTCGAGCTCGGGCTCCGCTCCCGCGGCCTCCGCGCTGGCGCTGCGGCGACGCGATGCGGGGCGAGCGGATCCGTCGCCGGCCGCTTTCGGTTTGCGAGGGGACTTCGGACGGGCCGGCTTTTCCCGAGCCATTCGCGATCACTCCATGTTTCGAAGCGCGGTTCGAATCGAATTCAGGGGGGGTGGGTTCGTCGGCGCGCGCGGTCTCGAAGCTCGCCGCAGATCTCGCGCACCCGGGCGCGGAGCGGCTCCAGGGGGCCGACGTTCGCGATTGTATACTCCGCGCCCGCGCGTTTCTCGGGCGCGCTCTTCTGGAATATTTCGCGCCGCTCGAGCTCCCCGGCCGCCCAGCCGCGCGTCGCGGCGACCCGCCGGCGCCGCTCGTCGACCGGCGCGTCGACGAACACCCGCACGTCGCAGCGCGCATCCAGGCCGGTCTCGAGGAGCAGCGGGGCGTCGAGGACCACGATCCGCGGGGGGCCGTCCGTCGCGGAAGCCGCAGCGAACTCCGCTTCGATCCGCCGGAGCACGCACGGGTGGACGATCCGCTCCAGGCGCGCACGGGAGGAGTCGGACGAGAACGCGCGCGCGCCGAGGCGCCCGCGGTCGATCGCCCCGCGCGCGTCGACGACGTCGTCCCCGAACTCGGCGCGGATCGCCTGGACGACCGCGTCTTCCGCGAGGCAGCGATGGGCCAGCGCATCGGCGTCGATGACGAGCGCGCCCTCTTTGCGGAACATCCCGGCGACGGTCGACTTGCCGCTGCCGATCCCGCCCACGAGCCCGACGACGAACGGTGGATTCATGGTGTGCGAGGCACTCCGCGAGACCTCGGCCGCCCAGTCTGACAGCGAGGGGGGCGACCCCGAAGCGACCTCACAGGACAATTCTCGCAAGCTGCCGGTCCAGCGTTGCTTCCGTTCTTCTCCCTCCTATATTGCTCCGATTCCGCGCAGGCTTCCACGGACGCGGTGCCGAGACATCGGAGATCCCCGAATGAACCGTCGTGAATTGGGCGCCAGCACCGTCAGCGTGATGTGGGTCATCTTGCTCGTCGTGCTCCTCTTGGGCGCGTTCGGCTTCGTGTACAGCCAGTCGACCGAAGTCACGAACGGGCGCCAGACCATCGCCGCGCTCGAGGCCGAGAAGAAGACGTTCGAGGACCAGAAGGCCGGCATGCTCGCCGACCACGCCAAGC
This sequence comes from uncultured Phycisphaeraceae bacterium, assembly GCA_964580365.1. Lineage (GTDB taxonomy): Bacteria > Planctomycetota > B15-G4 > B15-G4 > JADJEK01 > CAZBOK01. The sequence continues at coordinate 2,681 of CAZOLL010000313.1, read as the reverse complement.
TCTCCGAGATCGTCGGGTTCCGAGGCGAGTTGCAAACGAACGTCGACCTCGTCAACGCCAAGCTCGAAGAGCTGCGCGGCCGCTTCCCGAACGACCTGTCGACCAGCGACACGACGCTCGAGGCGGTGCTCGGCAAGCTGCTCGCGGTCGCGGAGACCAACGCGTCGACGGCCAAGTCCGCGAACGACCAGTTCGACGCCGAGACGCAGAAGCGCTCCGAGGTCGAGAAGACCAAGCTCGCGGTCGAGACCAACCTGAACGGCGAGCTCACGAAGGCGAACGGCGAGCTGCGCGACGAGCGCGACCGTTCGACCAATCAGAAGTCGCAAGACGACGCGCGCGTCACGACGCTGCAGCAGCAGGTCGACGACGTGAACGCGAAGATGCGCGAGCTCGAAGGCCAGGTCACCACGACCAAGTCGCAGTCGAAGCAGGAAGTCGACACGAAGAACGCCCAGATCGCGGAGCTGCGCAGCAAGGTCAAGCTGATCGGTTCCGACGACATCGCGTTCGAGCCCGACGGCGAGGTCGTGAGCGTCGGCGAGACGACCGGCCTCGTGTTCCTCAACATCGGCAGCCGCGACCTGCTGCGCGCCGGCGTTCGCTTCGACACCTACCGCTACGGCAAGGGCGGCGAGCTGATCGCGACCGGCCAGGTCGAGGTCCGTGAGGTTCATCCCGAGTATGCCGTCGCGGGAGTGGTCGCCGAGATCAACTCGCTCGACCCGATCGCGAAGGGCAACGTGGTTTCGAACCCGCTCTTCTCGCGCGGCCGCGAGAAGGTGTTCGCCCTCGTGGGCGCGTTCCCGGCCTACGGCAAGAACTTCCTCGAGAGCCGCCTGAAGGCGCTCGGCGCCGAGGTCGAGAGCGACGTGGTGAGCCGCGTCGACTTCCTCATCCTCGGCGAGAAGGAGCAGGGCGAGGACGCGGTCGAGATCACCGAGATGCCCGCGTACAAGCGCGCGCAGGAGCTCGGCATCCAGATGCTCCGCATGAAGGACGTGGAGCGCTTCCTCCGCTGAGCCGCCGGTCCCCGGGCGCCCCCGTGCCAGTGACGCGCCCGCGACGCGACCCCTGAGCCGCAGATTTCGCGCGCGCTCCGGGGTCGCTTCGTTTCGGATGGATTCGATGACGAGCACGGACCAGTCGAGGGGAGCGCACGGCGAGGACGCCGACTCGGGCTTCCATCGCAAGATGACGTTCGGCGAGCACCTCGAGGAGTTGCGCTCGCGGCTCCTGCGCGCCACGCTCGTCGTGGCCGCCGTGTTCGTCGTCTGCCTCGTCTTCAATGACGCGGTGGTGCGGTTGGTTCTCCACCCGTTCTTCCTCGCGCGCGACCGGATGGGCGCAGCGGGCAACGGACTGAAGCTCTCGTTCATTGAGCCGACCGAGGGCTTCTTCTTCGAGATGAACGCGGCGCTGTTCGCTTCGCTGCTCGTCGGCATGCCCTACGTGCTGCACCAGATGTGGCAGTTCGTGGCGGCCGGCCTGTACCCGAAGGAGAAGCACGCGATCACGCGCTTCCTTCCCTTGTCGGTCGGGCTGTTCCTGGTCGGCGCGGCGTTCTCGTACTTTTGGCTCCTGCCGATCGCGCTCTCGTTCCTGCTCGGCGTCGGCGACCCGGAGGTGATGGTCGCGAGCTTGCGCCCCGAGTCGTACTTCGGCTTCTTCCTGCTGATGTGCGTGCTGCTCGGCGTCGTGTTCCAATTGCCGCTCGTGCAGTTCGTGCTCGCGCGGTTCGGCATCGTGTCCGTCGGGCTGCAGCGGAAGTACCGGCGTCACTTCATCCTCGGCTCGGTGATCGCCGCCGCGGTGTTGACGCCGACCGGCGACGCGGTGAGCCTCGCGATGGTGTCGGTGCCGATGATGATCCTCTACGAGATCGGTCTCCTGTTCGCGGCTCGGCGACCGGCGAAGTCAGCGGAGAGTGCGTGACATGCAGATCGGATTGGCGGGCTTCCCGGGTGGCGGTCGATCGACGCTGTTCAAGGCGCTGACGGGGCTCGAGCCCACGCCGCCGACGGGGCAACTGCTGCAGCACAAGAGCGTCGGCATGGTGCGCGTGCCGGACGCGCGGCTCGACTGGTGTCGTGAGACCTTCCAGCCCAAGAAGTTCACGCCGGCGCAGGTGGAGTTCGTCGACTTCGCCGGCATCCCGCGCACGGCGGAGAAGGGCAAGGCCGAACTGTTCGCGCAGATTCGCGCGATGGACGCGCTCGTCCTCGTCGTGTCCGCGTTCGACGGCGGCGCCGACGCGACCGAGGTGCCGGGTCCGCCGGCCGCGCGCGTGAAGGCGTTGCGCGAGGAGTTCCTGTTCGCCGACCTCGAGATCACCGAGCGCCGGGTCGAGAAGCTCGCGCAGAACCTCGAGAAGGGCGCGACCAAGACGAAGGACCGCGACGAACGCGAGCTCGCGCTGATGAAGCGCTGCCGCGCCGCGATCGAGAACGGCGGGTCGCTCGAAGGCATCGCGCAGAGCAAGGAAGAGGAGGAGTTCCTCACCACGTACCGCTTCCTCACCGCGAAGCCGCTGCTCGTGGTCGCGACGATCGCCGAAGGTCAGGACCGCGCGGCGATCGCGTCCGAGCTCTCCGCGGCGCTCGCGGGCAGCGGGCTCGCCTCGTTCGCGGTTCTCAGTCAGGTCGAAGCCGAGATCGCCGGCATGGATCCCGCCGAGCGCG
>CAZOLL010000312.1:0-5574 GCA_964580365.1 uncultured Phycisphaeraceae bacterium | reverse complement strand
TGAAGAACGGCTCGAACACGCGCGCCCGGTGCTCCTCGGGGATGCCGGGCCCGGTGTCGGCGACCTCGAGGACGACACGGTCCTGGTCGGCGCGGCCGCGAACGTCGATGCGACCGCCGCGGTCGGCGTTGTACATCGCCTGCTCGGCGTTGGTGATCAGGTTCACGATCACCTGCACGAGGACGTGCGGATCCGCGGAGATCTCGGGGAGGTCGGAAGGGATCGCGACGTGGGCCGACACGTTGTGCACCCGCAGGTCGTGCGCCTTCAGCTCGAACGCCTTCTTGATGACGTGCGCGACGCGCACGCGCGCGCGGGCTTCGGGCCGCTTGCGGACGAAGTCGAGCAGGTTGCGCACGATGCGCGTGGTGCGCAGCGCTTCCGCGTGGATCTTCTCGAGCATCGGCCGCAGCGCCGGGTCGGCGTCGCGATGCAGCAAAAGCTGCGCGTAGCCGACGATCGACGACAGCGGGTTGTTGATCTCGTGGACGATGCCCGACACGAGCCGCCCGGCGGCGGCGAGCCGGCTCATCTGGTGGCATTCCTGGTGGAGCGCCGAAAAGCTGGTCCAGTCCTCGAAGAGGATCAGCGTTCCGGCGCCGCCGCAGGTCCCGAGCGAGCGCGCGCGGCATCGCAGGTCGCGCTCGAGGTCGCGAAAACCGAACAGGCCGGATTCAGCGGCCGGGAACAACGAGTCGAACGTGCGTCCGACGAGATCGCTCGCGGCGACGAGGAGCCAACGCTCGAGGGCCGGACTCGCGGCCGTGATGCGGCCGGTCGCGTCGGTGCGAAGCATCGGCAACTCGGCGCCGAGCTCGCTCAGCAGATCATGCGATGCAGTCATCCCGGCAGATGCACCCGCCCAGACCTCACCAGGTGCATCACGACACGAATCGAGGGGTCGGAACGCAAGAGGCATTCACCGTCCGGCACAGGTCCGAGGCGAGCGCGCGTACGCCGCCTGGAACGCGCGCGGTCTGCGTCACGCGGGGCGCTTGACAGGTCACTCGCGCGCGGTACAAGAACCGGTCCCGGTCCCCCGTTCGACTCCATTCGTCCCGTCGTCGCTCCGAATCGCTCCGAGGTCCGTCCATGCCCGTCACGTTCGAGTGTCCCTACTGCGGTGAATCGTTCTCCGAGACGGACGACCTCGACTACATCCGCTCCTACACGGCATGTCCGAGCTGCGGCGCGACGTTTGACGAGGAAGAACTCGAGGAGATGCTCCCTGACGAGGACGAGTCGAAGGACGGCGAGAGCGAGGAGGGTTACTCCGAGGAGAACGCCGAGTCCGCCGAGGAGGAATTCGACGACGAGGAGTTCGACGAGGAAGAGGGCGACGACGCCGGCGACTCCGAAGACGGCGAGGGCGAGGACGACTCGCAGGGCGGCGACGACGACGAAGTTCCGGGCGACGAAGATGAAGACGACGACGGGGACGACGAGGACGAAGAAGAGGACGAAGAAGAGGACGAGGAATACTGAGTGCGCCGAGCGCGCCGCCTCGGGCTCGCCGCACTGCTCGCACTGATCGCGTCGACTTCGTTCGCGCAAACGCCCGAACCGCCGCAGCCCGGCGGCCCGGGAACGCGACCTCCAGGGCCGGCGGGCCCCGGCCACGCGCCGCGAACGCCCGACCCTTCCACCGAGGGAGGGCCGCGCCGCGAACGCCTGCCGCCTTCACCGCGCAGCCTGAAGCTCGCCGGAGGTCCGAACGTCGTCTTCGCGGCGGCGCTCGACGGCGAGTGCCTGAGCCCGCCGGCCGTGACCGCGACCGGCATCGCGGTGGGTACCACCAACGGAACCATCACGTTGATCGAGCCCGCGCACGGCACGGTGCTGTGGACGGCGCGCGGTCCCGGCCCTGTCGTGTCCGGTCCGGTGATCAGCGGCACTCTCGTCGTGTTCGCGACGCTGAACGGCCAGCTCGTGACGGCCGCGATGTCGGATGGCACGCTGCGCGACCGCACCGCACTCGGCAGCCTGGTCTCGGCGCCGCTCGCGGCCGACGCGACGCGCGTCGCGGTGGCCGTCGGCTCCTCGGAGCTGCGCGTGTACCGCACGATCGGTCTGCAGCTCGACTGCACGGTGAGCGGCCTCGGCACGATCCGCGTCGCGCCCGTGTTCGCGGGCGATCGCCTGATCGTCGGGACGAACGACGGAGTGGTCGCCGCTTTCGAGCCCGCGCGCGGCAGCGCGTCGGTGTGGCGAGCCCGCGTCGACGCCGCGGTGGCGGCGCGGCCGGTCGAGTTCGGGAGTGCGACCCCTTCGATCCTCGTCGGGTCGCAATCGGGCACTCTCGTCGCGATCGACGTCGCGGACGGAAAGCAGCGTTGGAGCGTCCGCAAGCCAGCCGCGCTGAACGGCGCTGCGGTCGTCGAAAATCGGTTGGTCGCCGTGTTCGCCGACGGCTCGATCGCGGAACTCGACCCGAACAGCGGCGCGGACAAGAAGCGCACGCTTCTGTCCGCCAAGCCGGCGTTCCAGCCGCTCTGCACCACGGCGGCGACGTTCTGCGCGACGGCGTCCGGGCAGGTCGACGTCCTCGACGCGAGCCTGGTTCGGCGCCGGCAGATCGACCTCGGCGGAGCGCCGGTGGGCGGAACGACACTCGGCAAGGACGGCGCGATCGTCGTGGTGCGCGCCGGCGCCGTCTACCGCATCTCCCCGTGAGCCGCGCGCCTCGCGCGCATCGGGTGCTCAGACCGGGACGATCGAGACGAACAGGTCGCCGCCGTTTCCCTCCTCGTCCTCCCACCCGCCGTCCACCGGGATCAGCGTTCGTCCGCGCAGGTCCTTCGGCACTTCGACCTCGAGCACCTCCTCGCCGAAGCGGACGCGCAACGGCTTGCCGCGCGCGCGATCGATCTCGCGCTTCCGCAACTCCACCTCGACGAAGACGTCGCCGTCGACGTCCCACGCCCGCTCATCGATCGGTTCGCCGAGGCGGTAGTAGTCGCCGCGGTGGGGGAGGCCGGCGCGCCGCCGCTCGTTCATCTCGGAGGCTTCGTCCTCGTCCGCGAGGTCGGGAATGTCGGCGCGGTCCTCGAGGTGGTGCCGCAGCTCGTGGCGGATCGTCTCCTCGACTTCAGCGGGCACGTCGAAGCGGTCGTCCTCGCGCTCGACGGCGACGAACGAGCCGTAGTAGAGGAGGATCGACGAGATCAGCGGCGTCCCCTCGGGCTGCCAGTCTCGGTGCACGCACTCGCCGAGCGTGAAGTAGTCGGGGAGCTGGGGATGCGTGCGCGACCCGCGCTCGATTACGAGCTTGTCGATCCCCGTGCGAAACTCGGCGGGGATCGCCTCGAAGCACCGCACCGCCAGCTTTTCGAACTCTTCGAAGCGCACGACGTCCCTTTCGGTCGACCGCTAGACTCTATCCGGCGCGCCCGTTCGGGACGCGTCGCGAGGGAGCGGGCGCGGTGGTCGACACGACGAATCCGACACGGCTCGAGACGCTCCTGAGCGCCAGCGCGATCGACGCGCGTGTTCGCGAGCTCGCGGCGCGCATCCAGCACGACTACCACGGGCTGCCGGTCACCGTGCTCGGCGTGCTGAAGGGCAGCGTCTTCTTCCTCGTCGACCTCCTGCGGTGCATCGACATGCCGATCCGACTCGAGTTCGTGCGCGCGGCGTCCTACGGCGCCGGAACCACGTCCTCAGGCACGGTCGAGATCACCGGCTTCGATGCGTCTCTCGTCGCCGGTCGCCACGTGCTGGTCGTGGACGACATCCTCGATTCGGGGCGCACCCTCCGCGCGATCGCGGACCGGATCGCGCACGCGCGCCCGGCCTCGGTGAAGACCTGCGTCCTGGTCGACAAGCGCAAAGTGCGCGCGGTCGAGTTCGAGGCGGACTACAAGGCGTTCGAGATCGACGACGTGTTCATCGTCGGGTACGGGCTCGACCACGCGGAACAGCATCGCAACCTCCCGTACATCGCGCGGCTCATCGAGTCCGCCTCCGCCGCGGAGCGCAGCGGAGCATGAGCGAGAGTCGGGACCCCCGGCGAGAACGCTTGGCCGTGGTCGCGGGCGTGCGCACGCCGTTCGTGCGCGCGTTCGGGAAGTACCTCGGCGCGACCGCGGACGACCTCGCGCGTGCCGTGCTGGCCGAGGCGATCGCCCGCTCGGGCGTCGATCCAGGTGCGTTCGACGCAACGATCGTCGGGTGTGCCGGCCCGCCCGTGGAAGCGATGAACATCGCGCGCGTCGCCGCGCTGCGCGCGGGGGTTCCGGATCACGTGCCGGCGACGACCGTGCACCGCAACTGCGCTTCGGGCCTCGAGGCGGTCGCTAGCGCGCTCACGCGGGCCCGCGCCGGCGAGGGCAGCCTGTTCCTGGTCGGCGGCACCGAGTCGATGACGGAGGCGCCGTTCCAGATGAGCCGGCGCGGCCAGCGCCAACTCGTGCGCTTTGGCCGCGCCCGCGGGTTCCCGGCGAAGCTCCGCGAGGTGCTCCGCTTCCGGCCGCGCGAGCTGCTCTCGCGCAACACGCTGCGTCCCGCTCTCACCGACCCGGTGAGCGGGCTCTCGATGGGGGAGACGGCCGAGGTGCTGGCCCGCGAGTTCTCGATCTCGCGCCGCGAGCAGGACGAGTTCGCCGCGGAGAGCCAGCGGCGCGCTGCCGCGGCGAGAGCGCGCGGCGTCTTCCGTGAGGAGAGCATTCCGTTCCTCGTGCCGCCGCGACTGTCGCTGGCCGTCTCCGACGACGACGGGATCCGTCCCGAAGTCACGGTTGATTCGCTCGCGCGGTTGCGCCCGGTGTTCGATCGCCGGTTCGGAACGGTCACAGTCGGCAACGCGTGCCAACTGACCGACGGCGCCGCGGCCGTCGTGTTGACGACGAAATCCCGCGCGCGGGAGCTCGGGCTTTCGCCGATCGCTTGGGTGTCCGACGTCTTGACGGTCGGGGTCGACCCGCGCCGCATGGGGCTCGGTCCCGCGGTCGCGATCCCCCGCCTGCTCGAGCGGAATGGACTTTCGCCGGGTGACATCGACGTCGTCGAGATCAACGAAGCATTCGCGGTGCAGGTGCTCGCGTGCTTGCGCGTGCTCGGTGACGCGGCACCGGCGCGCGATCGATTGAACCCGAACGGCGGCGCCATCGCACTCGGCCATCCGGTCGGCGCCTCCGGCATCCGGTTGCTCTGGACGCTCGCGCTCGAGCTGCGCCGTCGCGGCGCGCGCCGGGGCGTCGCGTCACTCTGCGTCGGCGGCGGTCAGGGCGTCGCCGCTCTCGTGGAGGCTGCGGGCTCGTGACCTCGAACGTGCGCGTCGAACGCGAAGGGATGGTCGGTGTCGTCGTGCTCGACGTCGCGGACCGGCCGCTCAACGTCCTGACCGAACCGGTGATCGACGAGCTCGCGAGCGCGGTCGTGGAGGCCGCGGAGCAGCCGTTCGCGCGCGCGGTCGTCCTTCGCAGCGGCAAGCGGGGCGGGTTTTGCGCCGGCGCCGACGTGAACGCGATCGCGCAGGTGAGGGACGAAGAAGCGGGGCGCGCGGCCGCGCGGGTGGGTCAGTCGGCGGTAGCACGGATAGAGCGCGGGTCGAATCCCGGGGTGGCGGCGGTCCAT
>CAZOLL010000311.1:0-5584 GCA_964580365.1 uncultured Phycisphaeraceae bacterium | reverse complement strand
CGCGTTCCCGCTGGCCGCGCTGCTCACGCTGCTCGCAGTGGCGTGTTTTCCGCGCAGGATCACGAGCGGCCCGGTGTCGGGGATCTCGCCGGTGAACTCCGCCGACGCCGGCAGGTAGCCGCGCGCGCCGGAGTCGAGACGCACGAGTCCGCGAGCGCGCTCGACGTCGGGGAAGAACTCGCACGACGACGCTCCGTCTCCGCGCGCGATGCGCACGAGACGGTCGCCGCGTGCGTCGACTTCGATCTCGTCGCCGAGCGGGCCGAGCCGCGCGAGCAACCGATGGCCGGCGCCGAGCAGTCGCGGGGTGTCGAGCGCGAGCGCGTCTTCGAACGTCGCGCGCCCCCACTGCGCGAGGAACGCGCCGTCGCCCGCGTTCCACATCCCGTGCGCTCCGTAGCACGCCGCGTCCGCTCCCGACAGTCGCGCGATCCACCACGCTTCCAACTGATCGCGGCCGACGTGGGCGTCGAAGATGCCCTCGTACCACGGCTCGAGGTTCACGGGCGCGCGGCGCTCGGGGTCCTGCGCGCGCAGATCGCGCGGGCGTCGCCACAGCTCCCGGCGGCTCGACTCGTCGTGACCGGTCTGGATCGTGTCGGCCGCGAGGAGATCTCCGCGCTCGACGACGCCGCGTCCACTCGCGCCCGGGGACACGTGGATCAGGATCGGACGCGTCGAGAGGGCCGCGACGTGCTCGAGCACTCGCGTCCATGCGGCGCGCCGGAACCGCGCGAGGCGATCGATCGAGCCCCGCGACCGGGCGCGCACGCGGAACGCCGCGCCGTGCGGACCCGTCGTGCGATCCGGCAAGAGCGCTTCCTCGCTGCCGATCCAGAGGTCGGCTTCGCCGCACAGGCACCACACCGGGTCGAGGTCGTCGACCGCGTCGATGAGCGCGCTCCACCAATTGCACGCGCGTCGCACGCCCATCCAGCGGACTTGATGGCCCCACCCGCCGTAGACGATCGGGCGCAAGCCGTGGCGGCGCAGCTCGAGCAGGCGGGCGCGCGCGGCGCGCAACCACTCCTTTCGCGGCTCGAACGCATCGTCGAACGGAAAGCCGGCCACGCTCGCCGCGTTCCGATTCCACGGCCCGACTTCGGGAGGGATTCCGGCGACGATCTGCACCGCCGTGAAGCCCTGGCGGGCGCGCAGCGCCGCGGCGCGGGAGAACGCGGCGTCGTCGACGCGAACCGTCAGGCCGAACCACCAGGTGTCGGCGAGGAACGAGCCGAGCGGCTCACGCACCGGAGAGGGTTCCGCCATCGATCGCGCGCCACGCGTGGAGCGCGCGGCTCTCGGGCAGCTCGACCGCGTCGCTCGTGACGACGTCGCCCGCCGAGATCGCCCTTTTCACGATCGCGCCGGACAGGAGTCCGATCGGGACGTGACCGCGCGCCTCCGCGACGCGCACCGCGCGGCCGCGGACGTCGAGGCCGCCGATCCCGCGCTCGATTCGCGTACCCGGACCGAGCGCGCGCTTGGTGACGGCGGCCACCGAAACGCGCGGCGACGCGGAGTTGTCGAGCAGCACGCCGCCGCCCCGCAGCACGCGGTCGATCGTGCGCGGGATCTCGAGGTGGACGAGGTGGTATCCGCGCAGCAGCGTGTAGTTCGGCCCGTCGCCCTGCTTGAGGTAACGCAGTGAGTCGCGCTGCGACGCGTCGTGCGACGCGACCACGAACACGCCCGCGGGGACGTTCGGAGCGAGCACGTAGTCCGCGATCGGGCGCCCGATGCTTTCGGCCTCGGCCGCGAGGCGCGCCGCTCCGGCCGCGAGTTCGTCGCATCGATCTCCGATGAGCCCCGGCCGCGCGATGTCGGCGCCGAGACCGTTCGCGACCAGGGCCTGCTCGATCTGCACCTTCGTGCCGTCCGTGAACGCGGTGCACGCGGCGATCGAGATGCCGAGGCGGGCGGCCCAGCGGCGCATCTCGCCCTCGCTCGGGTTCTCGTCGAGGAAGCCCTTCACATTGCCGTACACGCGCGGCGCGAAGCCCATTTCGCGCGCGTGCTCGGCGAGCGCCGCGAGGCACCCGGGCTGGTCGCCCTCCGCCTCGGTCAGCACCGGCCGGTTCGCGCCGCGCGCGGCGAACCAGGACCCGACGGTGACGTGGAACTCCGCGTTCATGGTGACGACGGGCCGCCCCGCCGCGAGAGCACGCTCGATCACCTCGGTCGCATGCACCACGTCTCCGCTGCACTCGACGATCAACTCGGAGCGTTCGATCAGCTCGTCGACCGATCGCGTGAGGCGCTCCGCGAGGGGGAAGTCGGATCGTGAAGTGGGGTCGGTGCGCGTCAGGATGCGCGAGACGTCGAATCGCGGGTGCGACGCGAGGCGCAGCGACAGACCGCGGCCAATGAAGCCGGTGCCGACCACGCCGATCCGCACGCGGCCGTCGCGGCGATGGAGGGCTTCTTGGGCTCGGGCCGGCATCCGCGGCACGATATCCGAGCGCGCCGCAGCGCCGCGCGGGTCACGGCCCGGCAGAGTTCGACTTCGCGCGCCCCTTCGCCCCGGCGCTCGCGGTCCATGTCACGGGCACGCTCACGACATCGAGCGCTCCGGCGCGCCACACCGCGAGGTCGACCGTGAGCGGAACCTCGCTCGCGTCCGCGTCCGTGAGGCCCGCGTCGGCAAGATCCGCGCCGAGGTCCGCGCGGTCGAGGTCGAGTCGGAAGCGGTGTCCCTCACCGCCGGACTTCTTGTCGATCACGAGCCGCGACCTGCCGAGCTTGCCCCTGCCCTTCGAATTCGTTTCGAACGTGATCAGCTTCCCGTCGACGTCGAAGAGGAACGTCGCGCCGGCCCGCTCCACCGGGCTCGCAAGCGGGAGTCGCCCCACGAGCGTGAGCTTGTCGCGCGAAACGCGCGCGAAGTCGAGGCGGATCACGAGCCGCGAACAGAGCGCCGGCGCGGCCGCCGCGTCCGGGACCTCGAATCCGGGGAACGGTGTGCTCTCCGCGTCGAGCGGGTCGCTGCCCACGGCGTTCTCGATGCGCGTCGGCCAACCGTCCTCGTCGAAGTCGACGACGATCGTGTCGCTGACCTCGAGCGCGAGGTCGAGCGGGCTCCCGAACGGGGGGAACGAATCGAACCCGATGATCGCGCCGCTCGCGAGGTCGACCGACCACTCCAACTTTCCCAGCCCGAGGTCGGCGACGAAGCGACAGCTCCCGTCCGCATCGATCACGGGCCCCGCGACCGGGACGCCGATCGGAAGGTCGACGCCGAGCGGGCCGACGGTCGTCGCGACGCCCGCGTCGAGGTCGACCCGGCACAAGGAGTCGGTCGTCGCGTCGAGCGCGAATGCGGTGGACGTCGTTGCCGACGGGTTCGAGTCCTGGAACGCGAGACCGACGCACGAGAACGACGCGCCGGCATTGGCGTCGCCGACCGCGAACGCGATCGACGGGAACGGAGTCTCGCCGCCGTTCGTGACGCCGAGCGCCGTGTCGACGGCGCCTTCGACGAGGTGGACCGCGCCGGTGACGGGGTGCACGCGCAGGACTGCGCCCGGCGCCGGCGCATGCGAGTTCACCACCTCGACCTCGCCGGTGTCGTGCGTCACGCGCACCGTCAGGGCGAGGTCGCCGAGGAAGAGGTGCACGACCGCGAGCCCGTAGAAGTCGCCGCTGTCCGGATCGCGCGCGATCGACTGCAACGCGTAGTCGTTCTCGATGCTGAACGCGGTGACGGTCGCCGAGAGATCGAGCGTCTGCGCGACCTGCGTCGGATCCGCAAGGGAGACGCGCTTCAGCTGCTTCGGGCCCGACAGGACCCACAACCGGTTCGGGTCCGCCGCGCGCGCGGATGACGTGAAGCACGCGGCGAGCAGGAACACCGCGAGAGGGACGGCGGCAGGAGATCGCATCCAGTTGATGTCGTCGCGGCGAGGCCGTCGCTTGAGGCGATTCGCGCCCGCGGTCCGCTCACCGCCGCGCGTCCGACCGGCATTGCGTATCGGCGATGGACCGGAGCGCGACGAGCGCCCGTGCGGCGGCGTTCGGCGACAGCCGCGCCGTCCGGATCGATCCGGTCGATCGCACGAGCACGTCGTCGAACGCCTCGGCGGCCGCCGGATGCGCATCGAGCAGCACGAGCCTCCCGAGCCCCGCGGCGATCATCAGCTGATCGACGGCCGACGCCGGAGCCCCGAACGATCGGCCGCCCGCGAGCGCCGGCCCGAAGTCGACGTGCCCCGCGTAGGTCTTGTCCGCGTCGCGAGCGAGATCGACGAGGAACGACGCCGCCCGCCGCAGCGCTTCGTCGAGGTCGCGATCGTTCTGGTGCAGGCGCACGCGATACAGCGCCTCCACCGTGATCCCGGCGGTGACCCAAGTGGCGGGTGACCATCGTGCGTCGGAGCCCTCCGCCGCCGGATCGATGCGGAAGAACCCGGCGGGGTCCTGCAGCGCGAGCAGACGGCGCTCGAGGCGCCGGATCGCCGCGAGGACCTGCGGGTCGGGCTCGAGCATGAGGACGTCATCGAGCGCGAGCAGCATCCACGCGAAACAGCGCTCGCGCCGCCAGGTGTCGACGTCGTCGGACGCCGCGACGAGCGCCGCACGCAGCTCGTGCGCGGCGGCGCGCAGATCGGGATCCTCGAGGACGAGCGCCGCGGTGACGATGCCACCGGCCCACACGTGCCCGGCCTCGTGACGGAAGCTCTGGTGCTCGCGGCCGTGCTGCCACGGAAACCCCGCCGGGACGAAGCCGGTGCTCGCGTCGACGCCGTCCGAGCGATCGTGCCGCGTCCAATGCAGCAGCATGTCGCGCGCGCCGAGCCAGCGGCCCGCGTCGCCGCGGCCGATCGCCGCGAGGAGGAACGCGCGCGCCGGGTCGTACTCGAGGTTCGCGAACCCGCTCTCGCGCGGGTAGTCGCCGAAATCGCGCGCCCCGACGATCGAGTCCAATCCGGCGTCCAGCGCGAACAGCGTGCGCGCGACCGCGTCCTCGATGCGCGTGAGGTTCTTGCCAAAGAGCGCCGCGTCGGCCGGAAACGCGGCGCGGACCGCGTCGGCCGGCTCCGACGGCGCGAGCGCGGGTCGCGGCTCCATCGCGAGGCGCCGGTCGACGTCCTCCACGCGGATCCGGTCGTCGAGGGCGGTCGCGACCAGAGTGAAGTCCGCGCACGCCGGCGAATCCTCCTCCACGAAGTCCGGCGCGCCGAGGATCGCGAGGCGGAGAGCTCCGTCGCCGGTCCATTCGACGAGCCGCGGCGACGACGCCCGCAAGCGGGAGGTCGCGAGTCCGAGCGCGGTGCCTCCCCACGCGGCGCGCACTCCGGAACGGAGCGTCGGGTCGAGCGGCGCCCGATCCCCACCGACGAACGCCTCGAGCCGCTGGCCGTCCAGCCCCGCGGCGCCGATGCGGCGACCGCGGACGCCCTCCGCTTCCGGCCCGCCCGCCAAGACGCGGATCCGCGCGACGTCCTGCGCCTCGATCGGCAGCACGAGCTCGATCGAGTCGGTGAGCCCGAAGTCGAACGCGGGCGTGACCTCGACACGGCCGGCGATCGCGGGTGACCCGCGCGTGAACGCGAGCACGAGCCGGTAGGACGCGTGCGGTTCACCG
>CAZOLL010000310.1:0-5588 GCA_964580365.1 uncultured Phycisphaeraceae bacterium | reverse complement strand
GAATGATCGAGCGCGCCCATCGTGTTCAGACGAAGCACCTCGAGGCGCACCAGGCACAGATGCGTCGCGTCGACGGTCCAGTCGCGCATGCCGGTGGTGCCGAGAGCGCAGCCATCGCACACCCCGCGGTTGAGCACGCGCCATGCGTACCTCAGGTTGTCGCGGTTCTGCCAGACGATGCGGAGCATGTCGCGGAAGTGCCGCGGCTTCACGTGCCCGATGCCGAACGGCTCGGGGGCGTGCATCAGCTCGAATGACGAGCGGCGGCGCGACACCGGCGCGGGCCTCAGCGCTTCTTCCGCAGGGCGACCGCGACTCGGTACTCGGAAGTCTTGACGCTCGCCGGCAGATCGACGCGAACGATTTCGGTCTCGAAGCCGTCGGCGCGCAGCTCGAACTCCCACGCGCCGGGCTCGAGCTCCATCGGCACCCCGATCAGCGAGCCGAGCGCCGGGTACTTCACGTCAACCTTTTGCGTGCGCCCGCGGCCGGCGAGCACGAGCGGCCCGCGCACGGCGTCGGCGCCGCTGTTCTCGAGCACGAAGACCACGCCGACGCGCACGAGGTCGATCGTTCGGACCTTGCCGTCGGGCGCGACGCGCAGCGTCTTCTCGAACGGAGCGCTCGGCTCGCCGGGAGCGAACCACCGCACGCGGAGGTCGACCGGATCCGCCGAGGCGAGCCGCATCTCGAAGAAGCCGTCTGCGCCGGTCGAGACGCTCGTCGAGCCGACCATCGCCTTCGCCTGCTCGAGCCATCGTCCGGCGGCGTCGCGGACGCGGCCGCGCAGCACGTTCTCCTCGCGCGTCGGCTCGGAGGCGGGACGGCGCGAGCCGGCGCCCGAGGAGTCGGCGTTCGGGGTGGCGGACGCGGGCGTGGTCGGCGGCGCGGACGCGACCTTCGGACGCTCGGCGGGGAACGCGACGCGCCCCAGCGCGCAGCGCTCGCCGGCGACCAGCTCGGCGGTCGCGCCGGCCTCCGACGCGAAGCGCGGGTGGCGCACGCGGATCGAGTAGGTCGCGTCGCGAACGACGCGGATGCCGGCGAGTTGGAAACCGCCGTCGGCTTGAGTCTCGCACGAGAGCGGCCGCGCGAGCGCGGAAGTCGGGCTCGCGAGGAGGTCGACCTTCGCGCCGCCGACCGGCGCCCCTGTGGCGTCGACCACAGTGCCGGTCACTGCGGCGCCGCGCGCCGCGTAGAGCGTGACCTCGGCGGGCGTGAGGCCGGCGACGACGTCGACGCGCGATTGATCGGGCAGGAAGTCCTTGGCGTTCAGCGAGACGTCGTACGCGCCGAGGCCAAGCGTCGGCATGCGCAGCTCGCCGTTCGCTCCGGTCGCTTCGCGACGCTCGTCGAACTCGCCGGTCTCTCCGCTCGCCTTCGTCGCGCGCACGCGCACCGGACAGCCGCCGATCGGCGCGCGCGTCTCGAAGTCGACGACTCGCACGAGGAGTCCGCCCGTGGTGCGGGCCTTCGGACGCTCGGCCTCCGGCGCGGGTTCTTTCTCCACGGGAGTCGACTCGCGCGGCTTCTCTCGGTCGGCGGTGACGCTCGGCGCGGGCGGCGACGCCGGCTCCGTCTTGGGAGCGACAACCGGATCGGTCTTCGGCGCGGTGACCGCATCCACCTTCGGCGGGTCGGGCGCGCGCTCGGGCGGGCTGCTCTCGACCGGAGGCGGGAGCGGATCGGTCTTCCCGCTCGCGTCGGGCGGATCGGCCGTGGTCGTCGTCGCCGGTTCGTTCTTCGCGACCGCCTCGTGCGCCATCGCGTCGTCGACGGCCGGCGGGGTCTGCGGGATCTGCACCGGCTGGGGCGCGGACGCGGGGGGCGAATCGTCCGCGAGCGGCTCGGGTTGCGACGCGGGCGTCGAGGCCGTGGCGTTCTCTTCGACGGCCGGTGTGTTGAACTCGTCGTCGTTCGGATTGGCGCGCGGCGTCGCCTTCTCGGTGCGCGCTTTCGGCGGCTCGGGCTTCCCGGTCGCTTCGACCAGGGTGCCGCCCTCGACGCGCACGGCGCGCGACTGCTGCTTCCCCTGGGTCTGGTACTCGCTCCAGACCTGGTGCCCCACCATCGCGAGCGCGCACACGGCGACGAGCGCGAGGACGATGTGTTCGACTCTCACGGATGACCTGTTCGGCGGCGAGCGGATCGTTCGGCGGGACCCGCTACCGCGCGGAGCACACTATCAATTCCCGCGCCGCTTCAACGCGGCGGTGGAGAAGCCGGAGATCACGATCGCCGAGCGGCCGGTGTCCTGTTCCGCGGCGATGACGTCGTCCTGGCCGTCGCCGTCGAGATCGACCGCGTGGTAGACGGCCGCGCGCCGGGTCGGGGCGTCTCCTTCGTCCTCGCCGTCGCCGCCGCCACCGTCCGGATCCGCCGGCGGGACCGCCGGACGCGGGAGCAGCGCCAGTTCGAGCGCCGCCGGGCGGTCGCCGACGCGGGCGAGCAGCGCCTTTCCGAGATCCGGCACCCATTCGAGGAGAGCGCGGACGTCGAGCGACAACTGACCGTCCTCGCCGGCCTCCTGGTCGAACCGCGAGATCGTGCTGCGCCACGCCTCCCGGACGAGGTCGGAGCGGCGGCCGTCGGTGACGCCGACCCAGATGCGCGCGGCGTCGCCTTCCGGGTCGGGGACGATGACGTCGTTCTTGACGTGATCGCCGTCGAAGTCGGCGACGGCCGGGAGTGCGGCGAACGCGGCGCCCCATGCGTCGGCCTGCGCCTCCACCTCGCCCTGGATCGTGAACACGGAAGGCAGCTTCAGTTCGATCGAGCGCCGGCGCGACGGCTTGCGCGCGAAGCGGAGCGGCTCGTCCTGGTGGTACACGAACAGGTCGAGCGAGACCTCGGTGCCGGCGACGAGGAACATCACGACCTGCGCGAGCGAGACGTCGGACATGCACAAGAGCGCGAGGTCCTCGCGGCCGTCCCCGTTGTCGTCGAAGCTGAACGCGTAGAGCAGGTTGCCCGCGGTCTTCAGCACCTGCGCCGCCTTCGAGCGATCGACGCCGCCCTTCTCGCCGCGGTACACGGAGACCTTTCGGCCTTGGCGCAGGAGCAGGTCGTCGCAGCCGTCGCCGTCGAGATCGCGGGTCTGATGGGCGACCTGCGATTCGAACAACCGCAGCAGGTTCGACGGGTCGATCACGTCCTTGCTCACCTGCGGCAGCTCGTTCTTGATCGCCTCGAGGTCGAGCTCGAACGTCGGCTCCGCGGGCAGCGTGCCGTCGGCGGCGGACCAGAAGAACTGCAGGCGGTCGCCGTCGCGGAAGACGAGATCGGCGCGGCCGTCGCCGTTCTGGTCGTCGACGTCGAAGCCGGCGATCGTTTCGTTTCGCGAGATGTCGCCGCGCGGATCATCGGGGTCGCCGAGGTCGACGGACACGTCGATCTTCTGGCGCACGACCGGGCCGGCGCGGAAGCGGTCGCCGTCGTCGAACCACAGTTTCAGGCCGCCAAGGTGCGGCATCACGAGGTCGTCATCGCCGTCGCCGTCGAGGTCGCGCGCGAACCCGGCGAAGTAGAGCCCGGCCGGCAGCCGCACTTCGGCATCACGAAACAGGGGCGTGCGTGCATCGCCGTACACCACGTCGACGGCGCCGGTCGCGCCGATCGCCAGCACGCGCGCGCCGCGCGGGCCGCGCGCGATCGTGAACGCGCAGGTCTCGTCGGGCGAAGGCGCGAGTCGCGCCGCGGGCGTGACCTCGCCCTTCACGAGCCGATCGAGCGGGACCCACTCGAGCGCATCGTCCGTCAGCACGAGAAGGCACGCGGGCGTGTCGCCGTTCGGCGCCACCCAGTCGAGCGTGCGCGGCTCCGGGTCGATCGTGACGCGGAACAGCGGCGCGTCGGCGCCCGCTGCCGAGCCGGCGAGCGCCGCCGTCAGGAGGAGAGCGGCGCGAACGCTCACTTCGACTCCTCGCCCGAGGGGACCGACACGAAAACCGTGAGCCCGTCTTCGTGCCGCAGCACGAGGTCGGACACGCGGTCTGCGGAGAGGACCGCCGCGGTCGCGGCGCGCACGAGGCGCTCCGGCCGCACGCTCGTCGACGGGTCGGAGGCGAACTCGAGACCGTCCCCCGCGCGCCGCATCGGGAAGATCTGCAGCACGCCGTCGGAGCGGATCAGCACGAGGTCCTTCATCCCGTCGCCGTCGTAGTCGCCGGTCAGGTCGAAGACCATCGTCTCGCGGATGCGCGCCATGTTCTCGGGGCGCAGGCGTCGCTCGAAGCGCAGGTCGGGCTTCTTCGAGATCGAGCCGTCGGGCTGGCCGCGGAACACGAACAACCGACCCTCGACGAACACGTCGGTCACCGCCTGCAGCGCGGACGGGAGGATGAGCGCCTTCGCGATCAGGTCGTCCTTGCCGTCGCCGTCGACGTCGTCGACCTCGAACTGCGCGCCGGCGGCTTGGATCTTCACGCGCGCGAGCGGCTCGGTCGCGAGGCCGCCCTCCGCGGTGCGGCCGAAGATCGTCGCGACGTGGTCCTTCTCGAGCCCGTCGCCGATCTCCTCGATCGTGAGCACACGCGCGTCCTTGCCGTTGCCGAGCAGCTTCAGGTCGGCGCGCTTTCCGGACGACGTGGGGAGCCGCGTGCGGAGCAGGGGCTCGTGCGCGCCGAACGACGTCACCTCGAACCGGCGGTAGGTCTCGCGGATCGCGTCGAGCTTTCCGTCGCCGTCCCAATCGCGAAGCGCGGGGGTGTCGAATTCGTCGCTCCGCTTCAGGACCGGCGGGCTCGTGAACGTGGGCAGCGTCGGCGGCGCGCCCGCGAACAACCCGCGCGGGCCGCGCCCCGCGCGGGTGCGGTCGCGGCCGCCGCGCGAACGGTCGGTCCGCGGCGCCCGCTCCGGATTGTCGGCGTCGTCGGCTTCGCGAGCGTCTTCGGTCTCGTCGTCCGTCGACTCGTCGTGTCGAAGAAGCGCGAACGTGTCGCGCAGCACCAGGCGCGGCGCACCCGCGGCCACGCGCGCTTCGTCCTTCTCGACGGCGAACACGGAAATGCCGCCCGCGCGCGGCACGAGCAGCTCTTCCGCGCCGTCGCCGTCGACGTCCTTCACCCACGGCCAGCGCGGCACCGCGTCGGGCGCGGGCACGTCGGGGAACACCGGGACGTCGAGCACCTTCGACAGGTTGCCCTTCAGACCGAGCGACGACGTCTTCGCGGCGAACACGCCGCTGCGTGTGAACAAGAGCAGTTCGAGCCCGCGAGCGTCCGCGGCGTCGGAGAGGGCGAAGAAGCGGTACGCGATGACGTCGGGCGGCAACTGCCACCGCCGGTCGGGGGCGTCGGGGAAACCGCCGGTCGCGGTCTCGAACCAGGCGAGCAGCGCGCGCCCGCCGTCTTCCTTCACGACGAGCACGAGATCGCCGCGGCCGTCCTGGTCGATGTCCGGGCACTCGTAGGCGAGCAGCTCCCCCGGGACGGTGATGCGCGACTCGGCGAAACGCGTGGCCGCAGCCGCGCCGATCCCGAGCACGCCGAGCACGCACAGCGCCGCGAGCGACGTCACGACCTCTCCGATTCGGGCGCGTCGGGCGTCGCCGCGGCGCTGCGCGGCTCGCCCGCCTCCTCCGTCAGTCG
>CAZOLL010000309.1:0-5604 GCA_964580365.1 uncultured Phycisphaeraceae bacterium | reverse complement strand
GGACCCGACGGGAGCTTCACGTTCGACCGCGCGCAGGCCGCGGGGATCGACCCGCGCCTGGTCGTGCGCGACGAGATGTTGGCCACGGTGTACTCCTCGCGGCCCGGCTCGTCCGACGCCGCCGGCGACTCGATCGTCGTCGTTGCGCGCGCCGCATCCATCGGCGGCATGGTCCTCGACGAGAACGATCGCCCGCTCGCCGGCGCAGACGTGGGCATCCGGCTGCCCGCGGATTTCCGTTCGCGGTTCCACGAGGTGCTCGATCGCTCGATCATGGAGAACTTCTCGACCACGTCGGACGGCGGCGGCGCGTTCCGGCTCGAGCGCGTCCCGCTCGTCCGCGGCGCGACGCTCGGTGCGCGGCTCGAGGGATTCGAGACAACCTACCTCCCGCAGCCGGAGCAGTCGGTCGCCGACCTTCGTCTGGTGATGCGGAAACCCGGTCAGGCCGGGGACACGCTGTCGGGCGTCGTCGTCGACCCCGCCGGCGCGCTGGTCGCCGACGCGCGCGTTCTCGTGCGCGGCGAAGGCACTCGCACCGACTCGCAGGGACGCTTCACGCTCGCGACCCACGACGACGAAATGGTCGCGCGCCTGTCGGGCCGGTTCGGCGAGCCCGCGCCGAGCGTCCGCCGGTTCATGAAGGAATCCGGGATCGGGCGCGACGGCCCGCTCGGCGCGCGGATCGTCGCGATGAAGGAAGGGTTCACGAGCGGAGCGGTCGAGGTGCCGGTTGGCGACGACGGGCCGCAGTACCCGGCGTTCGTCGTGGTGCAGCTCGGGCCACCGCCGCTCGCGTTGAGGGGCCGAGTGCTCGACCAAGACGGCGCGCCCGTCGCCGGAGCGGAGGTCTGGATCGACGATCCGCGCATGGTCGGCGTGGACGAGGAGCGCGGCCGACCGTTGTTCGTGGAGAACGAGCTCGCGCACGCCAAGGAGGCGTGGAACGTGGTGCACACCGGCGAGGACGGCGAGTTCGTCATCGACGGGCTCGACAAGCGCCTCTACCGCGTGGTCGCGATGGATCCGACGACGTTGCTCCGCGTGTCGCGTCCGAACGTCGAACCCGGCGCCGGCCCGGCGCTCCTGCAGTTCCCGAAGTCGGCGGTGCATGACGAAGTGAAAGGCAAGGTCGTGACGCGCGCCGGCGATCCGGTCGCGAACGCGCGGGTCCACACGCAGTGCGACGCGTTCCACGTCGCGGGCGGCACGTGGCACGCCGCGGGCGACGTGGTGACCACCGGGAAGGACGGCGGGTTCGTCATCCACGACGTGCCGAAGGAAGGCGTCTACCTGCGCGTCGACGGCGACGACATCCTCCCGGTCGAGTTCGGCCGTGAGAAGCCGAAGCTCACCGACGAGACCGGCGGCAAAGTCGACGACGTTCGGATCGTCGTGTCTCTGCGCCTGCACCTGAAGGTCGAGCTCGCCGATCCCGCGATCGCGGACGAGTTCGAGGTCAGGGACGAAGAGGGCAACCCGCTCACGGTCGACGTCTTCTTCGGCAACGGCCGGCGCACGGTCGACCGACCGCGGTTCGAATCCGACGGCGGCGGCGTCGTCGCGGTCTCCGACGAGGCGCAGACGATCGTGTTGTTCAAGGCCGGCGCCGAGATGAAGCGCATGTCGCTCGCACTCAAGCGCGGCGAGGTGAACGTCGTCCGTCCGTAGCGCGCCGCTTCCGCGCCGGGCCGCGGGCGCTACTCTCGCTCCATGCGCCCCGACAAGAGCGACGGCCGCCCGATCCGTCACCCGAAGTACCGCGACCACCAGAGCGCGCCGCCCGCGCCGCGCGACCTCCTGTTCCGCCTCGTCGGCGAGGTCGCGGCCGCGCGCGCGTTCGAGGTGCTCGACCTCTCGCTCTCGTTCGGCGGCACGCTGCGCGTCGTCCTCGACCGCGAGCAGGAGGGCGGCATCGGCAGCGAGGACATGACGCGGTTCATCTTCGAGCTGCGCGACAAGATCCGCGACGCCGGCCACGACCCGGGCGACCTGCGCATCGAGCTCGACTCTCCGGGCGAGCGCCGGCTCCTGACGACGACGAAGCACTTCGAGCGCTTCGCCGGCAAGCGCGCGCGCGTGTACTTCCGCGTGCCGCAGGACGGCAAGGACCACCTCGTCGGCAAGCTGCTCGGCCACGAGGACGGTCGCGCAAAGCTCGAGGACGGAGACGGAGCCGTTCACGTCCTCGACCCGGCCGTCGTGAAGGCGATCCACCTCGATTCGTGACGACGGCGCGAGAGCGCCCGGGAGCCCGCGAATGCACGTTCGAACTCTGCGCGGCGCGCTCGCGCTCGCGCTGGTCCTGATCGCAGCGCGCGCGGGCCGCGCCGACGAGAACCTCGCGCTGCTCGCGACCGCCACCGCGTCCGAGCAGCAGAGCAACGCGCTCGCGCCTCTCTTCGCGAACGACGGCGACCCGAGCACGCGCTGGTCGGGCATCCCGGGACACGTCGAAGGCGTGTGGTTCCAGCTCGACTGGAAAGAGCGCGTCACGATCTCCGAGGTCGTGCTGCAGCAGTTCGATCGCTACGTGACCGAGCTCGACGTGCAGACGTGGGACGACGCGAAGAACGACTGGGTGAAGCGCGCGCACCTGGGAAAGAAGGACGCGCGCCTCCCTCTCTCCGTGTTGGCGCGGTTCGAGCCGGTGTCCACGTCGAAGCTGCGCATCGGCAACATCGCGAACGGTCCGAGCTTCACCGAAGTGGCGGTGTACGCGGAGCGCTACGGCGCCGGCATCGCCACCGCCGTCGCGACCGATCTGAACGGGGGTCTGATCGGCCTCGTGACGGATCCGTTCGGCGGGGAGTTGATTCCGGACGCCAAGGTCGAAGTCAAAGGGACCGCGCACGGCGAGCCGTGGCACGCGAACGCCTCCGGCTTCGAAGGCTGGATGTCGGCGTCGATCCCGCTCGGACTCGAAGGCCCCGTCGAGATCACGGCGAAAGCGGGATCCCAGACGATCACCACGGCGATCGACGCCGCCGCATTGCCGCCGTTCCTCACGCCGCGCGACGCGGACGACCCGGGCGCGCTGCTGCCCGGGCCGTGGACGTTCCTGCCCGACGCGCCGGAGGGTTTCGAGAGACCGGAGTTCGACGCGAAGGACTTCGTGCCGATCGACGTGCCGTCGCACTGGGAGATGCACGGGTTCCGCACGCCGAACGGCTCCGGCGGGTACCGCACCCGCTTCGCCACGCCCGACGCGTCGCCCGCGGGGCGGCGCGTGAAGCTGCGCTTCGACGGCGTGTACAGCGGCGCGGTCGTGTGGGTGAACGGCACGCTCGTCGGCATCCACGAAGGCGGCGCGACGCCGTTCGAATGCGACGTCACGAGCGCGCTCGCGGAGAAGGACAACCTCCTCGCCGTTCGCGCAATCGAACGGACCGGCACGAGCGAGCAGCTCGACAAGATGAGCGCGTACGCCGACTTCTCGCTCGGCGGCATCTGGCGGCCCGTGCGCATCGCGACGCTGCCAGCGGTGCATGTCGGTTCGCTCAGGCTGGTGATCGGCGTCGGCGGCGTCGCGGGCGACGCGCACATCGGCGGCAACGTGACGATCGTGAACGAGAGCGCGGCGCCGTTCGAATCGGGCGTGCTGCGGACGAACGTGATCGGCATGGACGGCGCGCCGGCGATCGAGAAGCCGATCGACGTGGAGTTCGGCGTGCCCGCGTGGTCGACGAAGGCGCTCGATGTCGACGTGCTCGTGAAGACGCCGAAGAAGTGGGACGCGGAGCACCCGAAGCTCTACCGGCTCGTGCTCGAGATCCGGCGCGGCGACGAACGCGTCGCGACGCTCACCCGGCGCATCGGCTTCCGGCAGACCTCGATCCAGGGCCGCACGCTGCTCGTGAACGACACGCCCGTGAAGATCCGCGGCGTGTGCCACCACGACTCCCATCCGTTGCTCGGCCGCGCCGTCACGCCCGAGCTCACGCGCCTCGACCTCGAGCTGATGAAGGAGGCCAACTTCAACGCCCTGCGCACCTCGCATTATCCGCCGGCGCCGGAGCTGCTCGACGTGGCGGACGAGCTGGGACTGTTCGTCGAGGACGAGGCGCCGTTCTGCTGGGTCGGCGTCTCGGACGACCTGCGCTACGCGCCGCGCATCCTGCAACTCACCTCCGAGCTGATCGCGCGCGACCGCGACCACCCGTCGGTGTTCATGTGGTCGCTCTGCAACGAGAGCGGCTTCGGCCAGTGCTTCGCGCACGCGGCGCAGCTCGCGCATTCGATCGATCCGGCGCGCCCGCTCGGCGCGGCGACGAGCGAGTGGCTCGACATCGCCACGCTGCACAACCCGATGAGCGTCGCGCGCATCGACGAGCAGGAGAAGTCGGTCGCGATGCCGCTCCTCTTCGACGAGAGCCTCGCACCGTTCCAGGGCATCTGGAACGACGCGGGCGAGCTGTGGCTCGACCCGGGCATCCGCGACGCGTGGATCGAGCCGCTGATCCCGGTGTTCGAGCGCTTCATCGCGAGCCAGGCGACGCAGGGCTCGATGATCTGGGCCTGGTCGGACGACCTGTTCTGCGTGCCGGGCCGCGGCTTCGAGTACGGGCGCAACGGCACGCGCAGCCTGTTCGTCGAGGCGGCCTACGCGCTGCCGGGCCGCGGCATCGTCGGCGACGCGCCGTGGGGCCTCGTCGACGGCTGGCGCCGGAAGAAGCCGGAGTACTGGCTCGCGCGCAAGCTGCACTCGCCGATCGTCGTCCCGGAGACACCGGTCCCGTTGCCCGGCCCGGGCGAAGCGATCCCGATCGCGGTGGAGAACCGGTTCGACTTCACCGACCTGAACGAGATCTCGATCGGCTGGAAGATCGGCGACGACCACGGCGCGGCGGGACTCGTCGGCGCGACCGCGGGCTCGATCCCTCCGCGCACGCGCGGCACGCTGGTCATCCGCCCGCGCGCGGCGCCCGCGCCCGGCACGGTGCTCGAACTGCTGTTCGCGCACGCGTCCGGCCGCACGATCGACGAGAGTCGAATCGAGTTCGGCGCGCGCTCGATCCCCGCGCCGCCGGCGAACCCGTGCGAGCCGCGCGAGCTCGTCGTGAAGGAGGAGGCCGCGCTCGTCGGCCGCGCCGTCGCGGTCGAGGGCAGCTCGTTCTCGATCGCGATCGACCGCACCACCGGCCGCCTGCGCCGCGCGGTCGCGTTCGGCGACGCGGTCCTCGTCGAGCTGCCGACACCCCACCTTCTCGTGTCCGGCCGCCCGTTCGACCCGCTGCCCGACCGCTCGACGTGGACCGCGCGCGAAGTCCGCGCCGAGAAGGACGGCGACAACGTGGTCGTGCGGGTCGCCGGAGCATTCGCGGGGCTGGAAGGCGAGACCGTCTACACGATCACGCCGAAGGGCGAGCTGTCCGCGCGCGCGGCGTTCACGTGGACAGGTCCCGAGATCGCGCTGCGCGAAGTCGGGCTGCGCATGGCCGCGCCGCGCACGTTCGACCGCCTCGCGTGGTCACGCCGCGCGGAGTGGAGCGTCTACCCCGACGACCACGTTGGCCGGCCGCGCGGCACGGCCTCCGCGTTCGTCGCGCACAAGACAGGCGGACTTCCCGACTGGCCGTGGGCCGAGGACCCGTCGCCGATGGG
>CAZOLL010000308.1:0-5625 GCA_964580365.1 uncultured Phycisphaeraceae bacterium | reverse complement strand
CATGGGTCTCCCGAATCCGGGCGCGACGCTACGTCGTGTCGATCCGCCGCACAAGACCCGCGCGCCCGGTGCTCACTCCCGCGCGACGCCGCGCGTCACCACGTCGGCGAGGTGGCCGGCGAGCGCCTTCTCGTCGAGGCCGCGCGGGCCGAACATCATCGCGCCGCGCACGGCGCCGAGCAGGTACTCGGCGGTCAGCTCGGGATGAGCATCCTTCAACGCGCCGGAGCGGACGCCGCGGCGGATCGTGCGCTCGATGACGGCCGCGAGCTTCACGCGCCGGTCCGCGAGCGGCCGGCTGGTCGGCAGAGTCCCGCCCGCGCGCAGCAAGTGGAAGAGATGCGGATGCCCGACCGCGAACCGCACGACCTCGAGCACGATCGCCCGCAGGACTGCTGCGGGCGCTTTCGCGGCGCGCGCCTCCGCTCGATCCAGCCCCTCGACGCGCTCGATCAGCTCCTGCATGCCGGCCTCGAGCAGGCCGGCGTACAGAGCATCCTTGTTCGCGAAGTACGTGTAGATCGTCCCCTTCCCGATCTTGGCCTGCGCCGCGACGTCGTCGAGCCGC
The DNA here is from genome assembly GCA_964580365.1 of uncultured Phycisphaeraceae bacterium. Lineage (GTDB taxonomy): Bacteria > Planctomycetota > B15-G4 > B15-G4 > JADJEK01 > CAZBOK01. Next base: position 5,057 of record CAZOLL010000308.1, on the reverse strand, counting down.
ACTTCGTGGTACGGGAGCGTCGCGAACAGCTTCGCGCTCACGGCGAGGATGCGGCGGCGCTTCTCTTCCTTCGGTCGTTGCATGCGGCTCCTTCCAAAACCGACCGGTCAGTATTAGAACCTGCGACTCCGCGGTCAACGCTGCCGATGAACGAGAGCATGCATCCGACCCCCCGACTCCTCATCCTCCCGATGGCGACCGCGATGGCGATGGCGCTCGCGGTCGCGCCGGCCGGGTGCAGCAAGCAGAGCGCGACGTCCGAGCCGGAGGCCGCCGCGGAGGCGCGCGTCGTCGTCGCCACGTCGCCGTCGAAGCGGATGGCGGTCGACCGCACCGTGACCGCCGTCGGCACGCTGCGCGGCGACGTGGAGGTCGTCGTCTCGACGAAGCTCGCGGGCCGTGTCGAGACGATCGCCGTCGACTGGGGCGCCGCGATCGGCGCGGGCGAACCACTCTTGCAGCTCGAGACCGTCGATCTCGCGCTCGCGCGCGACGCCGCGGCCGCCGCACTCCGCGAATCGCTGTCGAAGCTCGGCCTCTCGGCGCCTCCCGGCCCCGACTTCGACCCCGCGACGATCCCCGCGCTGCGCATGGCGCGCGCGGAGCTGGCGCACGCGGAGAACCGCCTCGAGCGCGCGCGCTCGCTGCTCGACGACCCGGCGAAGATCGTCAGCGTGCAGGACTTCGAAGACCTGCAGAACGAGCACGACGTCGCGAAGGCCACGCTCGACGCGGCGCTCCTCGACGTGAACGCGCTGGTCGCGACCTCGGCGACGCGACGCGCGCAGCTCGACCTCGCGGAGCAGAAGCTCTCTGATTCCGTCGTCCGCGCGCCGGCGCTGCCGGCGAACGCGCACTTCCGCGTGGCCGAGCGGCTCGTCGAGGTCGGCGAGTACCTGAAGGAGGGCGCGCCGGTGTTCCGGCTGGTGATCGACGATCCGCTGCGCTTCCAGGCGCGCATCCCGGAGCGTCTCGCGAGCGGCGTCGTCGTCGGCCAGGAAGTCGCCGTGCGTCCCGACCGCGGCGACGACCGGGGCGACTCCGGCGATCCGGCGCCCGCGCACGCGGGCCACGCGGGACAGGTCTCGCGTGTCGCGCCCGCCGCCGATCCGCAGACGCGCACCGTGCTCGTCGAGGTCCGCGTGCAGAACGCCGACCGCACGCTGGTCCCTGGCACGTTCGCGCGCGGCGACGTCCGCGTTCGTCGCGACGAGGACGTGCTGTTCGTCCCGATCGACGCCCTCGTCCGCTCCGCGGGCGTGACGCGCGTGTTCACGGTCGAGAACGGCGCCGCCGTCGGCCACGAGGTCGAGCTCGGCGAGCGGCACGAGGACTCGATCGAGATCCTGCGCGGGCTCGACGGCACGCCCGACGTCGTGACCAGCGGCGCGAGCCGCATCACGTCCGGCACGCTCGTCGAGAAGAAGGCCGCCGCCGAACTCGGACTGCCGAGCCCGCCGCGCTCGCCATGAACATCCCGGCGCTGTGCATCAAGCGTCCGGTGTTCACCGCGATGCTCGTCACGCTGCCCGTCGTGCTGGGGGCGATCGCCGTGAAGGGCATGGGCATCGACCTGTTCCCCAACGTCGAGCTGCCGGTCGTGATGGTGACGACCAGCCGCCCCGGCGCGTCGGTCGAGGAGATGGAGACCGGCGTCTCGAAGGTGATCGAGGAAGCGATCAACACCTGCGAGGGCATCGAGGAGCTGCGCAGCGTCACCACCGAGGGGCTGTCGTTCACGACGGTGCAGTTCGTGCTCGAGCGCAACCGCGACAGCGCGATGCAGGACGTGCAGAGCAAGGTGAATGCCGTGCTCGCGCGCCTCCCCACCGGCACGCAGACGCCCATCATCGACCGCTTCGACGTCGACGCGGCGCCCGTGATGTCGATCGCCGTGTCCGGCTCGCGCGACCTCCGCGAGCTCACCGAGATCGCCGACAAGCGCGTGGCGCAGAACCTGAGCGCGATCTCCGGGGTCGGCGCCGTGACGGTCGTCGGCGGCCGGCGCCGCGCGGTGAACGTGACCGTCGACGCGGAGCGCCTCGAGGCCTACGACCTCGCGATCGAGCAGGTCGCCGGCGCGATCGCCGCGCGCAACCGCGAGCTGCCCGGCGGCCGCGTCGATCAGGGGCCGAGCGAGCTCGTGCTGCGCACCATGGGCCGCGTGCGCGAGCCGCGCGACTTCGCGGACCTCATCATCGACGAGCGGCACGGCGAGCCGGTGCGGCTGCGAGATCTCGGCGGCGCGGACGTCGCGGTCGACGGCAACGAGGAGCCGCGCTCGCGCGCGCGCCACGACGGCGCGCCCGCCGTGTCCTTGGTCGTCCAGAAGCAGAGCGGTTCGAACAGCGTCGAGGTGATCGACCGCGTGAAGGAGCGGCTCGCCGAGCTGTCGCGCGCGCTCGTCGTGGAGGGGTTCGGAGACATTCACCTCGAGGTGGTGCGCGACCAGTCGCGCTTCATCAAGCTGTCACTGCACGAGGTGTCGGTGCACATGTACCTCGGCGCCGCGCTCGTCGTGCTCTCGATCCTCCTGTTCCTGCGCGACTGGCGCGCGACGATCATCGCGGGTGTCGCGATCCCCGTCTCCGTCATCGCCGTGTTCCCGGTGCTCGAAGCGCTGCACCTCACGCTGAACAACATCACGCTGATCGCGCTCACGCTTGTGATCGGCATCGTCGTCGACGACGCGATCATCGTGATCGAGAACGTCTACCGCTGGATGGAGGAGGAAGGCAAAGGCCGGCTCGAGGCGGCGCTCAAGGGCACGACCGAGATCCTCGACGCGGTCGTCGCCACGACGCTCTCGCTCGCGGTGATCTTCGTGCCGATCGCGTTCATGGGCGGCACCGTGGGCCGCTTCCTCTCGGCCTTCGGCGTCACTTGCGCGATCGCGATCGTCGTGTCCCTGCTCGTCTCGGTGACGCTCACGCCGATGCTGTGCTCGCGCCTCTTGAAGCCGCCGGCGGCGGACAAGCGCGCGCACGAGCACAAGAAGCGCGGGCTGTACGGCTGGCTGATCGAGCTGCCCTATCTCGCGACGCTGCGCTTCGCGATGCGCTTCCGCTTCCTCGTCGTCTTGCTCGCGATCGGCGTCACCATGACGATCCCCCGGCTCGTGAAGCTCGTCGGGTTCGACTTCGTCCCGAAGGACGACCAGAGCGAGTTCGAGGTCGCGGTGACGACGCCCGAGGGGTGGTCGCTCGACCGCGTCGACTCCGTGTTCCGCGTGCTCGAGTCGCGGTTCCGCGCGATGCCCGAGGTGAAGCACGTCTTCACTGAGGTCGGCGACACCAGCGGCCGCGCGGCGCGCGGCGAAGGCGCGGTGACCAAGGGCCAGCTCTACATGCGGCTGGAAGAGATCGACGAGCGCAAGACGCCCTACACGCAGGAACAAGTCATGCAGCGGGCGCGCGCGCTGCTCAAGGACTTCCCCGACCTGCGCGCGTCGGTGCAGGTGCCGGCCGCGCTCGCGTCGGGCCAGGCGAACGCCGACGTCGAGTTCCAGCTCACCGGACCGGACCAGAACGAGCTGACGAAGTTCGCCGACCGCATCGTCGAGACGCTGCGCAAGAACCCCGGCCTCGTCGACGTCGACACGACGCTCGCGCTGCGGAAGCCGGAGCTGCGCGTCGAAGTCGACCGCGACCGCGCCGCCGACCTCGGCGTGCCGATCGACGCGATCGCCGCGACGCTGAACACGCTGGTCGGCGGCCGCATCGTGTCCGACTGGAAAGACGCGACGATCGGCGAGCAATACGACGTCTGGCTGCGCGCCCGCGGCGTCGACCGCTCCGACCGCGCCGCGGTCGGACGGCTCACGGTGCCCGCGGCGGACGGAACGCTGGTGCGCATCGACAACCTCGCGAAGCTGATCGAAGCGGACGGCCCGGCGCAGATCGACCGCGCCGCGCGACAGCGCAAGATCTCGATCGTCGCGAACCTCCACGGCCTTCCGACCGGCGAAGCGTCGACGGCGTTCAAGGCGGCATTCGACGCGCTCGACGCGCCGCCGAGCTACCAGCTGCTCGCAACCGGCCGCGCGAAACGGCAAGCGGAAGCGGTGCAGGCCTTCTTCCTCGCGTTCGTGCTCTCTCTCGTCTTCATGTACATGATCCTCGCCGCGCAGTTCGAGAGCTTCGTGCATCCGATCACGATCCTGCTCGCGGTGCCGCTGACGATCCCGTTCGCGCTGCTCTCGCTGTACATGCTCCACCAGCCGCTCACGCTGTTCTCCGTCCTCGGCGTGTTCCTCTTGTTCGGCATCGTGAAGAAGAACGGAATCCTGCAGGTCGACTACACCAACGTGCTGCGGCGGCGGATCGCCGAGGACCCGACGATCGCGCCCGCCGAGTTCCGCGGCGATGCGAAGAAGCTCCGCCTGTGGGCGATCATCGAGGCGAATCGCGTGCGGCTGCGGCCGATCCTCATGACGACCGTCGTCCTCATCACGGCCATGATCCCGATCGCACTCGGCAAGGGCCCGGGCGCCGCGAGCCGCGCCGACATGGCGAAGGTGATCGTCGGCGGCCAGGCGATGAGCCTCTTGCTCTCGCTGCTCGTGACGCCGGTCGCGTACTCGCTGTTCGACGACCTCGCGCGCCTCGTCAGGAGAAGGCCGCGTGCGGCGGAGGTCAGCGTCGAGGCACCACCCGCGCGATGAACGCGGACGACGTGGAGTAGAGCGAACCGCCGCTCCACAGGAGGTTGCCGAACACGCTGCGGCGACCGAGGCGCGAGTGATCGACGGGCGCGTACAGCTCGTCGAACATCAGGAGGTCGCGGTCGACGTCGTAGAGGCACAGGCGCTTCGTCGTGGGAAGCACGAGCGTGCGTCCGATGAGCGCGGGACGGCCGGCGATGCGCTCCTCCGTCTCGAACTTCAGCTTCTCGATCGAGGTCTTCCCGGACACGTCGAGCATGCGGATGAACTGAGCGTCGCGCGTCGGGCTGCCGTACGCGCGCGCCGCGAAGAACAAGAGGTCGCTCTTCGGGTCGGCGAGCAGGAGTCCGTCGAGATCGTCCTTGAAGCGCGCGTCGAGCATCAACTGCCCCTC
>CAZOLL010000307.1:0-5638 GCA_964580365.1 uncultured Phycisphaeraceae bacterium | reverse complement strand
TCGGAGGAGTTCATCACCGCCCACGGCGGCCGGGTCGGCGACCTGAGCATCTACGGCCAGGAGTCGAACTACACCACTTGGCGCCTCGCGAAGATGAACCTCGCGATCCGTGGCATCGACGGCCAGATCGCCCAGGGCGACAGCTTCCACAACGATCGCCACCCCGACCTCAAGGCGGACTTCATCCTCGCCAATCCGCCGTTCAACATCTCCGACTGGGGCGGCGAGCGGCTGCGTGAGGATAAGCGCTGGGCCTACGGCGCGCCGCCGGTCGGCAACGCGAACTTCGCGTGGGTGCAGCACATCATCCACCACCTCGCACCCACCGGCCTCGCCGGCTTCGTGCTCGCGAACGGCTCGATGTCGTCCAATCAATCCGGTGAGGGCGAGATCCGCCGAGCGATCGTCGAAGCCGACCTCGTCGACTGCATGGTCGCGCTGCCCGGCCAGCTCTTCTACTCGACGCAGATTCCCGCGTGCCTGTGGTTCCTATCCCGCGACAAGAAGAACCATCCTCGCCCCCCTCGGGGGGCCGGGGGGGGAGAACACAGCCGGGACCGCCGCGGCGAGGTGCTCTTCATCGACGCTCGGAAGCTCGGCCAGCTCGTCGACCGAACTCATCGCGAGCTGACGGCCGAGGAGATCACTCGCATCGCCCGCACCTACCACGCGTGGCGTGGCGAGACCGACGCCGGCACCTACGAGGACGTCCCCGGCTTCTGCAAGTCCGCCACCCACGACGAGATCGCCAAGCACGGCCACGTCCTCACCCCCGGCCGCTACGTCGGCGCCGAGGCCATCGAAGACGACGGCGAGCCTTTCGACGAGAAGATGAAGCGGCTCACCGCGACGCTGCGGGAACAGATGGCGGAGGGAAAGCGGCTGGATGAGGAGATCGAGAAGAACTTGCGGGAGCTTGGGTATGGGGGGTGAGTGGGTTGAGACGCCTCTCGGTGAACTCGTCGACATCTTTGATGGGCCTCATGCAACCCCGGTGAAGACCGATGACGGGCCAATCTTTCTTGGAATCTCAAACCTCGATCGAGGGCGACTCGACCTCACGCAGGCTGAGCACATTTCGGAGCACGACTACAGCCGCTGGACCCGGCGCGTCACGCCGCGCGCGAACGACGTTGTGTTCTCGTACGAGACGCGACTTGGTGAAGCCGCGCTCGTACCGCCGGGCCTTCGGTGTTGCCTCGGCCGCCGAATGGGCCTGCTGCGGGCGAAGCCCCGAAAAGTCGATCCGCGATTCCTGCTATTCGCGTACCTCGGCCCAGCATTCCAGGAAACGATCCGGGCTCGAACGATTCGCGGAAGCACCGTCGATCGGATTCCTTTGATCGAGATGGGGACCTTCCCGATCCGCGTACCCACTTTGCTCGACGAGCAGCGCGCTATCGCCCACATCCTCGGAACCCTCGACGACAAGATCGAGCTGAACCGCCGAATGAGCGAGACGCTCGAAGCGATGGCGCGAGCGCTCTTCAAGGCCTGGTTCGTCGACTTCGACCCCGTCCGCGCCAAAGCCAAACGCCGCGACCCCGGCCTCCCGAAGCACCTCGCCGACCTCTTCCCCGACTCGTTCGAAGACAGCGAACTGGGCGAGATCCCGAGGGGGTGGGCGATTGCTGACATCTATCAGGCTTCCGACGTCGTTTACGGTGCGCCATTCAAGTCGGAGTTCTTCAACGACCATCGATCCGGTAGACCGCTGATCCGCATCCGCGATCTCGCCTCGCACGATCCACAGATATTCACGCCCGAGAAGCAGCCCCGAGGCCACCTCACCAGGCCCGGTGACCTGATCGTGGGAATGGATGGCGAGTTTCGTGCCCACCTATGGCGCGGTCCGGAGGCGTGGCTGAATCAGCGCTTGTGTTCGTTCTTGCCGCGATCGAGAGTGCCTCGCGCATTCGTTCACTACAGCATCGAGCGGCTCCTCGACTTCTTCGAACGGTCCAAGTCCGGAACGACGGTGATCCATCTTGGCAAGGCCGATATCGACACGTTTCGGATCGTCCTCCCGCCGGCGCAGATACTGGCTGCCTTCGGTGCTGCAGCCGGCCCGATGGACCGCCGGGTTGTGGTCGCCGCGGCTGAGCGCCGACGGCTAGTCGGCCTCCGCGACACCCTCCTTCCCAAGCTTATTTCCGGCGAAGTCCGGGTGCCTGCGGCTCACGATACACACATGCGAGGGGCCTGATGGCAGAGGTGAACCTTTCCCAGGTTGAGGCGGATGCTCTGATCGCAATGGCGAAGCATCGCGTCGATACAACAGCTTGGCGGTACCCGGACTTTGGCGGCGCGATTTCGATCCCGCTGGCTTCGGCGGATCGGCGTGAGCAGTTCGTCTTGGACCTGCGACGAACTCGGATCGATCTCGCGAAGGGCACCTATCAGAACCGCGGGCGTCAGGTCGTTGTACTTGTTCGACTCGACTTTGGTGGTGCCCCTCATCGCAATCCGGACGGGGAAGAGATCGGATCGCCGCACCTGCACCGCTATCGAGAGGGCTTCGGCGATAAGTGGGCGGAGCCGCTTCCTGCAGATCTCTTCGCGGACGTCGACGACCCGTGGCAGACTCTTCTCGACTTTATGGAGTACTGCAACGTGGTAGAGCCGCCGGTCGTCGAGCGAGGTCTGTTCACATGATCGAGGAAGTGCATCACCTCGTTGACCAGTACTGGTCCTGGCTGCGGGACAAGACGCTCCTGCGGGAGGTGAAGGACGTCGTCGAGATCACGACTCCGTATCTCGACCGGCACAACGACTACCTGCAGATCTACGCGAGGCGGCAGAACGGTAGTTTCGTGCTCACCGACGATGGCTACGTGATCCAGGATCTGGAGCTGTCGGGCTGCAAGCTCGACAGCGCCAAGCGGCAGTCGTTGTTGAAGATGACGCTTAATGGCTTCGGCGTTCAGTTGCACGACCAGGCGCTAGAGGTCCACGCCTCCGCCGACAACTTCGCCTTGCGGAAGCACAACCTCGTGCAGGCGATGCTGGCCGTGAACGACCTCTTCTATCTGTCCTCACCGGTCGTCGCGAGTCTGTTCTACGAGGACGTCATTGCTTGGCTAGACCTGGCCGACATCCGTTACACGCCGAAGGTGAAGTTCACGGGGAAGAGTGGCTACGACCATCTCTTCGACTTCGTCATCCCGAAGTCGAAGGCTCAGCCGGAACGGATCTTAAAAGCGATAAGCCGACCGAACCGGGACAATGCCCAAGCGATGGCGTTCTCGTGGATCGACACCAAGGAGGTCCGGTCACCGGAATCACGCGCCTACGCGATTCTCAACGACGCCGATCACCCGATCTCCGATGGTGTCCTCGATGCGATCCGGAGCTACGAGGTGCATCCGGTGTTGTGGTCGGCGCGAGAGGCAGCGCGCGCCGACCTCGCCGCGTAGTCGACCGTTGGCATCGCGGTCCGCGCGGCGCGAGGTCACTCTGGTGCGCGCCCGTCGAGAGCAGGGTAGGGCGCCCGTGGGTTTCCAATGACCTCCAATTCCCATCCAATTCCCGTCCAAATCCCTTCCAATTCGAGGACGCTGTCCTCGGTGTCGAGCGGGGTGCCGCAAATTGCTCATGAAGTCGGTGTGTTAGGCGGTTAAGCTCCTCCCATGACCCGCTTCTCCGAATCCGTCGTCGAGGACGCGGCGCTCGAGTGGTTGGGGGCGCTCGGGTGGGCGGTGGCGCATGGGCCGGAGATCGCGCCGGGGGAGGCGCGGGCGGAGCGGGCCGAGTACGGGCAGGTGGTGCTGGAAGGGCGGGTACGGCAGGCACTGCGACGGCTGAATCCCGCATTGCCGAGGGAAGCGCTCGAGGAGGCGTATCGAAAGCTCCTGCGTGTGGAGGGGGCGACGCTCGAGGTGCGGAACCGGGCGGTGCAGAAGCTGGTCGTGGAGGGGGTGCCGGTCGAGTTCCGGCGCAAGGACGGTTCGATCGGTGGAGCGCAGGCGCGGCTGATCGACTTCGATCTGACGAGCGAGAACGACTTCCTGGCGGTCAACCAGCTCACCGTGACCGAGGGGAAGTTCCGCCGTCGTCCGGACGTGGTGCTGTTCGTGAACGGGCTGCCGCTGGTCACGATCGAGCTCAAGAACGCGGCCGACGAGAACGCGACGATCTGGACGGCGTTCCAGCAGCTCCAGACCTACAAATCCGAGCTGCCGTCGTATTTCGCGTTCAACGCGGTGATGGTCGCTTCCGACGGTGTGGAGGCGCGGGTCGGCACGCTCACGGCCGGACGCGAGTGGTGGAAGCCGTGGCGGACGATTGCTGGAGAGGAGCTGGCGCCGGCGAGGATGCCCGAGCTGGAAGTGCTCTTGCGCGGGCTCTTCGACAAGAGACGGCTTCTCGACCTGGTGCGCCACTTCCTGGTCTTCGAGGACGACGGCAGCGGCAAGCTCGCGAAGAAGATGGCGGGCTATCACCAGTTCCACGCGGTGAACCACGCGCTCGCCGAAACGCTGCGGGCGGTCGAGGTGAACGCCACGGCGGGGATGGTCGGGGAAGGGCGCTACGAGACGGGGGCCGCCGGCGGCAGCCCAGGGGATCGCCGGATCGGCGTGGTGTGGCACACGCAAGGCTCGGGGAAGAGCCTCACGATGGCGTTCTACGCGGGGAGAGTGATCCGCGAGCCGCTCATGGGCAACCCCACGATCGTGGTGCTCACGGACCGCAACGATCTCGACGACCAACTCTTCGGCACCTTCTCGCGCTGCCAAGAGCTGCTGCGCCAGCCACCCGAGCAGGCCGAGAGTCGCGACGACCTGCGCAAGAAGCTCGCCGTCGAGGCCGGCGGCGTGGTCTTCACGACGATCCAGAAGTTCCTGCCGGACGAGAAGGGCGACCGCCACCCGCTGCTCTCGGAGCGGCGCAACATCGTGGTCATCGCCGACGAAGCGCACCGCAGCCAGTACGATTTCATCGACGGCTTCGCTCGTCACATGCGCGATGCGCTGCCGCACGCGGCGTTCATTGGTTTCACCGGGACGCCCGTCGAGCTGACGGACAAGAACACGAAAGCGGTGTTCGGCGACTACATCAGCGTCTACGACATCCAGCGCGCGGTCGAGGACAAGGCCACCGTACCGATCTACTACGAGAGCCGCCTCGCCAGGCTCGAGCTCGCCGAGGCCGAGAAGCCGACGATCGACTCGGACTTCGAGGAGGCCACGGAGGGCGAGGAGGTCGACCGTAAGGAGAAGCTCAAGACCAAGTGGGCGCAGCTCGAGGCAGTCGTCGGTGCCGAGAAGCGGGTCGCGCTGGTCGCCCGCGACATCGTCGACCACTTCGAGAAGCGCCTGGAAGCGATGGATGGCAAGGGCATGGTGGTGTGCATGAGCCGGCGGATCTGCCTGGAGCTGCACGACGCCATCGTGAAGCTACGGCCAGCATGGTTCGACGCCGAAGACGAGCGCGGCGCGATCAAGGTGGTCATGACGGGCTCGGCGTCGGACCCGCTCGAGTGGCAGCCGCACATCCGCAACAAGCCGCGACGCGAGGCGCTCGCCAAGCGTTTTCGCGATCCGCAGGATCTGCTGCGGCTGGTGCTCGTGCGCGACATGTGGCTCACGGGCTTCGACGCGCCGGCGTTGCACACGATGTACCTCGACAAGCCGATGCG
>CAZOLL010000306.1:0-5643 GCA_964580365.1 uncultured Phycisphaeraceae bacterium | reverse complement strand
CTTCGCGATCCTCTTCCTGAGGAAGGCGTCGATCACGATGCCGGGCGAAGCGGAGGCGGAGCGCTTGAAGGAAGGGCTCGACGCGCTCGCGCGGGAGAAGCGGGCGAAGCCGAAGCCGCTCGCGATCGACCCGTCGGTCCCGTTCCTGCGCGATTGGCTGGTCGCCGGCACCTTCGCCGGCACCGCGACGAACGACGACGCGCTCGAGATCGACCACATCGGCGAGGCGAAGGAGCGCCCGGTCGAGAAGGGCAAGGCGGGCAAGTCGCGCTGGTCGAAGTGGCAGGCGCCGGAAGACGGGCGCGTCGACTTCAAGAAGGTGTTCCCCACCGCGCCCTGCGACTACGTCGCGTCCTACGCCGCGTGCTACCTCACGTGCGACGCGCCGAAGGACGCGCTGTTGTGGCTCTACGCCGACGACGGCGTGCGCGTGTTCCAGGACGGGAAGCTCGTGTTCGACCACCACCACCACGACCCGCTGAACGACTTGAAGGTCCCGCTCGCGCTGCCCGCCGGGACATCGTGCTTGATGATCAAGCTCGAGAACACGACGTACGACTGCATTTTCACGGTCCGCGTGTGCGATCCCGACGGGCGCCCGATCGAAGGAGTGAAGACGGGGACCGCGCGCGGGAAGGAGTGACCGACGCGAGCGGAACGGGAGACCTCGACGGCGGGCAGCCTGTCGAAGAACGCATTTCGCCGCTACGGTGCGCTCCCCGCGAGCCGCACCATCACCCGGAGACCGCTGCCTTGATCCGCTCGATTACGTCCGCCGCCGTGACCGCCTTCTCCCTTGCTGTCGGCGCGGCGCCGAACGCCGGCGCGAACGACTCGATCTGTGTGGACCTGCAGCGCGATCTCGCTGCGCGGGAGTACCGGCCCTCGAAGGACGGGGCGCACTCGTTCGTTTCAGCAAACCGTGCGCACGACCTGCGCGTGAGATTCGACCGGTCGGGCGTGGTCGTCCGGCCGCGCGGCGTGGACCGCGCCGATTTCGAATGGGGACTCGCGCTGCGAGCGCACGGCCGCGGCAACGCGCTCGATCCGGCCACGCCGGTCGCGCCGGCCCTCGCCGACGATCGCGTCGAGTACCGCCGCGGCGACGTGGTCGAGTGGTTCACGAACGGCGCCGGCGGAATCGAGCACGGCTTCACGTTCGCGACGCGCCCGGCGGGCTGCGGTGCTCTCATCATCGCGATCGACATCCGCGGCTCGCTTTCGCCGAGCGAATCCGGAGGCGGCATCGACTTCACGGGTCCGGACGGTGAAGTCGCGCTGCGCTACGACCATCTCGTGGTGTTCGATGCCGATGGCCGCGTGCTCCCATCCACGCTTGGCCTCGTCGATCGCTCGCTCCGCATCACCGTCGACGATCGCGACGCGCGCTTCCCGCTCGTCGTCGATCCGCTCGCCACCAGTCCTTCCTGGGTCGTCGAGAGCAACCAGAACCTGTCGTACTTCGGAGCGATGCTCGGCACGGTCGGCGACGTCAACGCGGACGGCTACTCGGACGTCGCGGTCGGGGCGTCGCTCTACGACAACGGCCAGCTCAACGAAGGCGCGGTGTTCATCTATCACGGCTCGCCGACCGGACCGAGCACCACGCCGACGCTCATGCTGGAGTCGAACCAGGGCAACGGACGGCTCGGCTTCCCCGCCGCGACCGCGGGTGATGTGAACGGCGACGGCTTCGCGGACCTGATCGCCGGCGCACAGTTCTTCTCGAACGGTGAGTCGGGTGAAGGGCACGCGTTCGTGTACCTCGGCTCGGCGGGCGGGCTCGTGACCACTCCCGCATGGCATGCGGAGAGCGACCAGGTCGACGCCGGCCTCGGGTTCGGCGCGGCCACGGCGGGCGACGTCAACGGCGACGGCTTCTCGGATGTGATCGTCGGCGCACCGTCGTTCGACAACGGGTTCTCGTCCTCGGGCAAGGCGTGGGTCTACCACGGTGGCGCGGCCGGGCCATCGCTCGTCGCGGCGTGGACTGCGGAGGGAAACCAGCCGGGTGCGCTGTTCGGTATCGAGGTTTCGACCGCGGGCGACGTGAACGGCGACGGCTGGTCCGACGTGATCGTGGGAGCGGAGCTCGCGCAGAACGGCCAGGGCGGCGAGGGGCTCGCGTTCGTCTACACCGGCTCGGCGAGCGGCTTGTCGATCTCGCCGGCGTGGATGGGAGAGTCAAACCAGACCGGCGCGATGTTCGGTGACTCGGTCTCCACAGCGGGCGACGTGAACGGCGACGGATACTCCGACGTGCTCATCGGCGCGCGCCAGTACAGCAACGGTCAGATGGAAGAAGGACGCGAGTACGTCTTCGCCGGCTCCGCCGCGGGCCTGTCGACGACGCCGCTGTGGATCGGCGAGAGCAACCAGCCGGACGCCCTCCTCGGCGTTTCGTCCGCGACGGCCGGCGACGTGAACGGCGACGGCTTCGCGGACATCCTCGGCGGCGCCTGGTTCTTCGATGGCGCCGCGGTCGACGGAGGACGCGCCTACATGTGGCTCGGGTCCACGACCGGACCGTCGCTCGCCCCGAGCTGGACGACCGACGGCATCCAAGGCGGAGCCAACTACGGCTTCTGCGTCGCGACCGCGGGCGACGTGAACGGCGACGGCTACTCCGACGTCCTCGTCGGCGCGCACCTCTATGACAACGGCACGACCGACGAAGGACGCGCGTTCCTCTTCCTCGGATCGCCCGCGTCGCTCGCGACGAGCAGCACGTGGACGGGAGAGAGCGACTCGGTCGGCGCGAGCCTGGGATCGAGCGTCGCGTCCGCGGGCGACGTGAACGGTGACGGCTACTCCGACGTCATCGCCGGCGCGCCGTTTTTCGCGAACGCGGAGTTCGACGAAGGCGCGGTGTTCGTGAATCTCGGGTCGCCGACCGGTCCCGCGACGTCGGCGTCGTGGAGCTCGGAGAGCAATCACGCGGGGGCGCAGCTCGGCTTCAGCGTCGCTGGCGCGGGCGACGTCAACGGCGACGGCTACTCGGACGTCGTCGCGGGCGCGTGGAACGCCGACAACGGCGAAGCCGACGAAGGCCGTGCGTTCCTGTGGCTCGGCTCCGCGGCCGGCATCGCGGCGTCGCCGGCGTGGAACGCGGAGGGCAATCAACCCGGCGCCTCGTTCGGCCGCAGCGTCGCGAGCGCCGGCGACGTGAACGGGGACGGCTACCCGGACGTCATCGTCGGCGCCGATCGCTTCGATAACGGCCAGCCGAACGAGGGACGTGCGTTCGTCTACCTCGGGTCCGGGACGGGGCTGTCGTCCGTCGCCGCGTGGACCGCCGAGTCCGACCAGCGGTTCGCGGCGTTCGGTTCCGCGGTCGCGAGCGCGGGCGACGTCGACCAGGACGGCATCTCGGACGTCATCGTCGGAGCGAGTGCATTCGACAACGGCGAGGTCGACGAGGGCCGCGCGTTCGCGTTCTACGGCTCGACGCTCGGCCCGAGTGCGACGCCGGACTGGACGGCCGAGAGCAACCAAGTGACGGCGGCGTTCGGGTCGATCGTCGCGACGGCTGGCGACGTAGATGGCGACGGCTTCTCGGACGTCATCGTCGGCGCAGCCGCCTTCGACAACGGCCACGCCGACGAGGGAGCTGCGTTCCTGTATCGCGGCTCCGTCACGGGACTCGGCGCGAGCCCTGCGTGGACCGCGGAGGGCAACCAGGCGCTCGCCGCGTTCGGCGCCGCTGCGTCGAGCGCGGGCGACGTCGACCTGAACGGATTCGGCGACGTCGTCGTCGGCGCGCGGGCATTCACGAACGGCGAACCGTCGGAGGGACGCGCGTTCACCTACTTCGGATCCGCGAGCGGGATCAGCGCGGCTCCGCCGTGGACCGCCGAGAGCAACCAGGCGCTCGCGCAGTTCGCGTGCTCCGTGGCGAATGCCGGCGACGTGAACGGCGACGGCGCGTCGGATGTCGTCGTCGGCGCGGCGCGTTTCGACAACGCCGAGATCGACGAGGGTCGCGCGTTCGTCTACTCCGGCGCGGGCGCCGGTCGTCTGCCGGTGCGACTGCAGCAGCGACGCCCGGACGATTCGGCGCCGATCGCATCGCTCGGGAAGATGCGCGGCGGCTCGTTCGCGGCGAGGATGCGCGCGCGCTCGCCGTTCGGGCGCGAAGACGCGCGGCTGCAAGTCGAGGTGAAGCCACTTTCCGCAGCGTTCGATGGCAACGGCACGATCAGCGCACCCATCGACACCGGTGTCGGCGGCGCCGACGCGGCGCTCGCCGTCACGGGGCTCGCCGGCGACGCGGCGTACCACTGGCGCGCGCGCATCGTTCACGATCGCGTCACCACGCCGCTGCTTCCCGCGGGGCCGTGGTTCACGTCGAGCGCCAACGGACCGACGGAGACCGACGCGCGGTCCGCGCCGTGCGGTGATTCGGTGGCCTCGGCGATCAACTACGGCACCGGCAAGCCGGGCACGAACGGAGTGCCGACGCTTACGTCCAGCGCACCTCCGGCGATCGGCGAGTCGACCGATCTCACGCTCGCGGGCGGCGTCGCGGGTTTTGGTCCCGTGTTCATTTTCACGGGCTTCTTTCCGGCAGCCGGTCCGTTCGACGGCGGCACGCTCCTCGTGAACATCTTCTCGACGATCATCCTGCCCGGGCTCGGGCCAGGCGGCACGCTGACGATCCCCATCGCCGTGCCGTACGCGCCCTCGTGGTGCGGACTCCCCGTGTTCTTCCAAGCGGGTTTCGTCGACCCCGGCGCACGCGGTCCGAATCACACCGCGCTGACGCCCGGTCTTCAGTGGACGCTCGGGAGCTGAGCGTTCAACAGACCGCAGATCGAACCGATCGAAGGAGTGAAGACGGCGACCGCACGCGGAAAAGAGTAAGCGGGGCGAATTGAAACGAGCGACCGGCACGGGAATCCAAGCGGTCGTCGAGCGCCTCATCGACGATCAACAGGACGACATGAATCCCATCGCATTCCTCACGCTGGTCTCGAGCCTGCTCGCGCAAGGCGCGGAAACCCGCACGAGCTCCCCGCCCGAGCTCGGCGCCGTGCGCTTCGGCGACGACTTCGACGCGGCGCTCGCGGCGTCGCACTCGAGTGGGAAGCCGGTGTTCCTCCTCTTCGACGAGATCCCCGGCTGCGACACGTGCACCGGGTTCGGCGCGGGGCCGCTCTCGCACCCGCTGCTGGTCGAGGCGATCGAGACCGAGTTCGTCCCGGTCGTGGTGCACAACAACAAACCGGGACGCGACGCGGAGATCCTCGCGCGCTTCGGCGAGCCGGCGTGGAACAACCCCGTCGTGCGCTTCGTCGACGCGGACGGCAAGGACGTGATCCCGCGCAAGGACGGCGTGTGGACGACCGGGGGCGTCGCCGCGCGGATGATCGCGACGCTCGTCGCGGCGAAGCGACCGGTTCCCGAATGGTTGTTGTTCGCCGCCGAGGAAGCGGACGACGCGAAGATCGCCCGCGTGACGTTCGCGATGCACTGCTACTGGGACGGCCAGGCGGCGCTCGGAGCGCAGGACGGCGTGGTCGGCGTCGCGCCCGGCTTCATCGACGGCAACGAAGTCGTCCGCGTCGACTACCGCCCGGAGCGGGGCGCGCTCGCCGATCGCGGTGCGCCGGCCGCGGAGCGCGACGGGGCGGCGCGGGGGGG
>CAZOLL010000305.1:3137-5654 GCA_964580365.1 uncultured Phycisphaeraceae bacterium | reverse complement strand
AGAGCTGCGCATTGAAAGTGGCAGAGATGCCCACCACGTGCGGTCGCGCGGCAGCGATGCGCGGCAGGAGATCCTCGAGGTAGCCGTCGTGGAACGGGTTCGCGTCCGGTCCTCCGTCGCGGCGGATCTCGTCGGCGTCGTTCAGGTAGCACGGAGTGCGGTAGTTCGTGAAAGACAGCTCGAGCGGGTGGAAGCGGGCGGAGACGAGAGCGAGCGCGCGTTCGAGGAGACGGAAGTTCCGCTCGTAGCGCGCGCGATCGAAGAACCGTTCCGGGTCGCGCAGGTCCGCGACGGCGCCTTCGACGGAACGCGCGACGTGATCGGCGTCGGCGAGCGCGAGCGACGCGGCGAGGTATTCGCCCGCCTCGCGGAACGAGAGCCCGTCGACGGGCAGCGCGTCGCGGCGACGGCGCAGCTCGCCGGCGTAGCGCGAGAGCGTCTTCTCGCTGAGGAGCCGCAGCCATCCGTCGAGGTTTGCGTCCGCGACCTGCACATCGTGCCCGCGCGCGCGCGCCGCGGCGGCGAGGTACGGGATCGAGAGGTAGGGCCCGGTCGGATCCGCGGTCGGCGGATAGATCAGGAAGATCGATGCCAAGTCGAGCGGCTCCGCGCGCGGGATGTGGGGGATTAGGTACTGGGCGAGGCGGTCACGGCAACGCCATCGTCACGATGCGCGCCGCGTCGCCGCGCCGCGTCGCGAGCTCGAGCGACTGGGCGTCCGCATTGAGCGCGGTCTCGAGCGCGGCAGAGAAGCCCTCGACCGCGGCGAGCGCGGAGTCGCCGCACTTCATCAGCACGTCGCCCGACGCGAGGCCGGCGCGCGCCGCCGCGCCGTCGGCGGCCACCTTCAGCACCAGCACGCCTCCGTCGCGGTCCGCGAGCGTCAACCCGAGCGGCGCGAACTCTACCGGCCGCGGCTGGCGCGCGAGCTCCTCGAAGAGCGGCGCAAGTCGTGCCGCGGGGATCAGCAGCGGCTTGCGGGTGCCGAGCGACCACTCGCGCGGGTCCCGACCCGGAGGCGGATTGACCGCCGGGAAGTTGAGCGAGGCGCGCGGGTAGGGCTCCGACGGCGGCGGGAGATTCACGATCCCGACCATGCGCAGATCTGCGTCGCACACGGGGAACCCCAGGTAGCCGAGCGCGAGGCGGACCAACGCGGGCCGCTCGTACTCCGCGGACTTCTGCGTGATCGCCTCTTCGAACACGCGCAGCTGCGGGCTGACCTCGGCATTCACGAACGCGACCACGCCGATGTGCTGCGACGCGACCGGCGCAGGCCCGAGCTCGGTGATCGCGCGCTTTTCCGCGGGCCACCGCGACGGGTCGTCCGGCCTCAGGAGCAGCACATTGAGACCCTCGTCCTTCCGGACGATCTTCGCGGGCAGGCGCGTGTCGTCGTCGAGGACGATCTCGAACATGCGGCGCGCGGGGTCGAGCTCGTTCTTGGCGGGAAGGTCGATTCCGCCGATGTCGCGGCGGAGCGCGGAATCCGAGACCATGACGAGCGGATCGTCGGAGACGATCACTCCGCCGCAGATGCCGTAGTCATATCGGTGCCGGTCGATCAGGACCCCGTCGACACGCCTCAGCTCGTACTCGGTGAACACACGGACTCGAACCATGTGCACGCGCATCGTCTGTGCGAGCGGCTCGAGCTTCGGCTCCGAGAGCTTCGGCGCAATCGTCGTGACGACCTGCGGCTCGCCCGGCGTTGGCGGCACGGACGCGTCGTCCTGCGGCGGCGCCGCGTGCGCCGCGGCGCACGCGAGGGCGAGGAGGACGGAAAGGAACCGGGCGACGGGGAACTCGAGGGGCGACCGCACGCGCATCTGCTCCAGGGCTCCCGCGCGTGGATGGCCGCCGGGCGCCGCAGGCAGGTTATCTGGGACGCGGCGGTTTGTGACCGGCGGCGCGAGGTTCTCGCCAGCACGCCCGCCCGGAGGGGACAAACGTGCCGGCCAGCGCGGCCGCCGCCGCCGCGACCGACGCGTCGTCGTGATCGAGCGCGTACAGCGTGGTGCGGTTCGAGGCAAAGGCGCCGGCGGCCTGAGGGCAGCCGATCGACAGGAGCGTCGCGTCGGGGGAACGATCGAGGAACTCACGAACGCGCGCCGCACGCGGCGCATCGAGGAGGACACGTCCCTTGAAGCCGCGGACCTCGGAAAGCACGACCACGACGTCCACCAAATCTTCGGCGGGCGCGCTGACGACGCGCGGCGAGAGTCCTTCGCGGGTCAGGTGCGCGAGCAGCGCGCCGGTGACGTCGGCCTTCGGCCCGTCGTCGACGACGCCGAGCGCGAGCGTCCCGCGGCGCGCGCGGCGTTCCGGTCCCGTCGCGACGATCGCGCGGCGAGCGATCTGTGTCGCGAGCGGCGCGCCGTCGGGAGCCGGCGTCGTCGATGGCACCGTCGCGACGTCGACCGGCGCGATCGCCGCGCGAACGCGCGACGCCGCGTCCGCGAGACGGCGGCGCGGGAGAGCGCCGCGTTCGACCGCGACCACGATCGCGCGCGCGGC
>CAZOLL010000305.1:0-3127 GCA_964580365.1 uncultured Phycisphaeraceae bacterium | reverse complement strand
GGGAGCACCGCGACGTCGGCGCCCGCCGCGATCGCGCGGACCGCCGGCTCCTCCTCGGGCCGCTCCCCGTCCGCGATCGCGCCCATGTCGAGTGCGTCCGTGACGACGAGCCCTGAGTAGCGCAGCTCATCGCGGAGCAGACGCGTGATGACCGCGGGCGACAACGACGCGGGCGTCGCCTCCGCGTCGAAGGCCCGCACGTGAAGGTGTCCGATCATCATCGCGGGGACGCCCGCAGCAATTGCCGCGCGAAACGGAGCGAGTTCGACGGCGTCGAGCCGCGCCCGATCGGCGTCGATCGCGGGGAGAACGAGGTGCGAATCCGCGATCGTCGACCCGTGGCCGGGGAAGTGCTTGCCGGTCGCGAGCGCGCCACCGCGCGAGACCCCGCGAACGAACGCGGACGCGAGCCGGCCGACGTGCGCCGCGTCGGCCCCGAACGCGCGCGTCGCGACGATCGGGTTCTCCGGCTCGTCGGCGACGTCGAGCACCGGCGCGAAGACGATCGCGATGCCGGCCGCGCGTGCCTCGCGCGCCGTCAGGTCGCCGGCGGCGGTCGCGAGCGCGGGGTCGTTCGTCGCGCCGAGCGCAAGCGCGCACGGCAGCCGCGTCAGGCCGGGGATCTGCTGTCCCGCACCGCGCTCGAGGTCCGAGCAAAGGTACGGGAACCGGCCAGGCAGCGCGGCGCGGCGCTTCGCGTCGGCGAACCGTTCGAGCGCGGACGGAAGCTCAGCCGCGAAGACGCAGAAGCCGCCGGGAAGGACGCGCGGAGAACGGTCGCCGAAGTCGAGCCCGTCGAGCGCGAGCGGAAAGCGCGGGCAGAGCACCGCCGCTGCATCGGCGCGCAGGTCATCGGCCGCGCCGGTCACGCCACGGTCACGCGCCCGCGGCGACCGCCGCGGCCTCGGGCGCGGAAGTGCCGAGCGCTTCGAGCGCCTTGAAGGCGCCGCGGACGAGCGGCTCGAGCTCGGCCAGGAAGTCGGTGCGGTTCGTCGTCGCGGCCACGGCCGCGACGAGCTTGGTCGCGTTCGTGTGCGCGCGCTTCGCGTCGGAGACGGCGCGCGACTTCGCGGCCTCCGTCACGATGCGCTCGACGCGCACCAGCAATTCCGTGCAAAGCGCGCCGGCGTCGACGCCGATCTCGCCGTTCGCACTCGCAGGATCGGAGCGCGTCTGCTCGATCATGACGAGTGCCGTCAACAGTCCGGCGCGCGCTTGCTCGGCGTGCGAAGTCCCGTCGCGGACACCGGCGCGCGCCAGGCGCCGCAGGAGGAAGCCGCGCGCCGCCTTGGCGGGCAGCTTCATCACGTCGAATCGCGTCGTGAGCAGCGCCTCGCCGTGCGGCGCGAGCGAGCGCTCCGCCAGCGCGCCCGGCGCGATCGCGCGCGCGAGCTCGAGCGGGAACCCGTCGCGGCCGACGTCGAACGCGTCGGGCGAGCGCGTGGCGAACGCGGGGACGCGCGCGCCGGACGTCAGAACGTCGCCGAGGAACTTCTCCGCGGTGCCACGCGGGGCCGCGACCGCGGGAGCGGCGCCGAACTCGGGGCGCTCGCGCAGAGCGGCGATCAGTGCCGAAAACGCGGCCTCGACGTCGGACGCGTTCTCGAGGCACTGGAGATCGAATCCGATCGACTGGATCTCGCGCCCGAGGCGCGGCGTGCGCGCGAGGACGCGCGCCGGATCGGCGTCGTGGATCGCGAAGCGGTGCTCGGCGTGGACCGGCAGCGTGAACGCGGGGGTGATCAGCGCGCGGCGCCACAGATCGAGGTTGGCGCGAACTTCGTCGGCAACCTCGAACGGCGCGAGCACGCGCGTCTCCGACGACCACGCGGCCGTCGGCGCCGGGAGGATTCGGCCGCGCGAGGCGCCGTCGGCGAGTGCCTTCTTCTCGGCCGGGTCGGACAGCGCGCGCAGGAGCCGCTCGTTCGACAGCGAGACGATGACGGGCACGGACAGCGCGTTCGCGAGCTTCAGGACCTGCGGCAGCACGCGCACCGAGCGTGGAGTCGGGAACGGACGGGCGGCAGCGACCGGATCGTTCTTCGCGGGAGCCGGGCGGCCGCGGATCGACTGGAACAGCGGGCCGAACGTCTCTTCGCCGTGGAAGTGGAGGAGGTATCGCTGGGTGGACATATTCGCGGCGTCGGGGGGGGCGAGTTCGGGTCGGAGTCTTGTGATCTCGACCGGGCAGGCGAGCCCGGCATCCTACAGTCCGCGGCGCGCGCGCCGCCCGCCGAAATGTCGGCCTGCGCGCGCCGTTGTCCGTGCTATGCCACGCCGATGCCCGAGCAACCGAGTGCGTCGCGTCCCGCGAATCGACTGATCCACGAGACGAGCCCATACCTCCTGCAGCACGCGCACAACCCGGTCGACTGGTATCCGTGGGGGGAGGAGGCGCTCGCGCGCGCGAAGGAGCTCGATCGGCCGATCTTCCTCTCGATCGGATACTCGTCCTGCCACTGGTGCCACGTGATGGAGCGCGAGTCGTTCGAAGACGCGGACATCGCGCGCGTCCTGAACGAGAACTTCGTCTCCATCAAGGTGGACCGCGAGGAACGTCCCGACCTCGACGAGGTGTACATGAAGGCCGTCCAGCTCCTGACCGGTAGCGGCGGCTGGCCGATGTCGGTGTGGCTGACGCCTGAGAAGAAGCCGTTCTTCGGCGGCACCTACTTCCCGCCCGACGACCGCTGGGGACGGCCGGGGTTCAAGTCGCTCCTGCTCGCGCTCGCGCGGTACTACCGCGAGAACAAGGACCGCATCGCGAAGGAGTCGGAGTCGATCGCGGCGCAGGTGCGCGCGGTGGCCGCGCCCGAGCAGGGCGTGCCGCGCGACGCGCTCTCCGCGGAGCCGATCGACGCTGCGGTGCGCGCGTTCACTCGCCTGTTCGATCCGCGCCGCGGCGGCTTCGGCTCGGCGCCGAAGTTCCCGCACCCGATGGACCTCGCGTTCCTGCTCCGCCACTGGCGACGCAAGTCGCGCGCGGGCGACGCGGCCGCGCCCGCGCTCCTGCGCGTCGTCACGGTGTCGCTCGCGGCGATGGCGCGCGGCGGCATCCACGACCAGCTCGCGGGCGGCTTCCACCGCTACTCGACCGACGCGGAGTGGCTCGTCCCGCACTTCGAGA
>CAZOLL010000304.1:0-5670 GCA_964580365.1 uncultured Phycisphaeraceae bacterium | reverse complement strand
GACGCCGACCGCACCGCTCGCGTCCTGCTCCGTCTGCATCGTTTGCCGGTGGACCGGGAAGTCAGCCAGGCGGGTGCACGCGAGCGTCGGCAGGTCGACCTTCAACGCTTCCGCGCGGAAGTGCTCGGGTCCGAAGTCGTGCTGGCCGAGGCTGTCGTTGCCGCCGAACAGCCACAGCGAGTCGCCGCGCAGGAAGACGCCCTGGCGGTTCTTCGCAGGAAGAGGGTTCGCGATCGTCCAGTGCGCGACGATCGCCGCGTCCGCGGCGTGCGCATTCGTCGAGAGCGCGATCGATTCGACGTGGCGCGGCCGCACGTCGCCCGCGCCGATCCCGCCGAGCGCGAGCAGCTCGTGCGCGCCGACGGCGACGATGCGGTGGAAGAAGCGCGGGAACAAGAGCGCGCCTTCCTTCTGCCACGCCGTGCTGCCGGCCGCGAGGCTCCACACGGCGCCGTCCGAGCCGCTCGCGACGAGCCGGCCGTCGATCGACGCTGTGGAGACACCGAAGCCCTTGCCCGGGTACGCCGGACCGCTCGACCACTCGCCGGTCGCCGGGTCGAACGAATCGACGCTCGTCGACGGCGCGTGATCCGACGTCATGCCGCCGATCACGAACAACTTCCCGTTCAGCGCGACCGCGGCGATTCCGCGCTTCGTGAACGGCTGCGGCAGTTCGCGCCACCCGGCGTCGGGATGCGCGAGATCGAGAGCGAACATGCGGTCGTGCCACGCGCCGTCGCCGGAAACGTCGGGTCCGAGGGCCCAGCCGCCGACCACGTAGAGGGTGTCGCCCACCACCGTCGCGTCGTGCGACGAACGCGGCTCCGGTAGCGGAGGCAGCGCGGTCCAGGCGCGCGTCGCCGTGTCGAAAGCCGCGCAGTCGGTGATCGATTCCGGCCCGTGCTCGCCCACCACCATTCCACCAACGCGGACGATCTTCCCGTTCCACGCCACGAGCGCGACGCTCTGCAGCGCGTCGTCGTTCGGGAGCAGTTCGACGCGGCGCGGATCGCAGCGATCGATCCGATAGAAGGCGCGCGACTGGAACTCGGCGCGGTAGTCGTGCGGCTTCCCGAAGTACCCGCCGAGGACGTAAACGAACCCGCCGTCGACGGCGGCGCCGAAGCTCGTCACGCCGAGCGGCAGCTCCGCAACCGGGCGCACGAGTGCGTCGCACCGCGCGCCGGAAGCGAACGCGAGAGCGATCAACGGGGCGGCAAGGCACGCGAGCAGGGAACGGGACATTCGGGACTCCTCCGGAACCGAAGCGGTCACAAGTGAGAATTACTCTCAGAAAAGTTCGAGATCGAACAGGTTGACGCTTGACGGCGCAAGACAGAAATGAGAATCATTCTCATGTTGGCTTCGCTTCACCCGTGACTTCGAACCCGACTCACAAGGAGATCTCTCGTGCTCTCGTCGTTCTCCCGTCCGTCGCTCTTCGCCGCTCTCTCGATCCTCGCGTGCCCTCTCGTCGCGCGCGCCGGTGACCTCGACGACGGCCCGCGTCGCTCGCGTCTCGAACTGTTGCCCGCCGCGATCGGCGGCTCTTCCGGGATCGACCTGCGCACGCAGACGCAGTCCGCTCCGTTCGCGCTCTTCCTCGGCGTCGCCGTGTCCCCCATCGATCCAGACGGCGCCGGCGCGCTCCCCGCGCTGCGCGTGTTCGGGCCGAGCCCGTTCGTGGTCGTCCTGTCGACCGACTCCGCCGGACGCTTCCGCGCGACCGCACCGGTCGGCAACTCACCGGGCCTGCAGGGCGTGACCGTCTTCGCGCAAGCGCTCGTCGCCACGAACGGCGGATTCGAAGCGACCAACGTCGCGGCCACGACGATCACGCCGGGCGCCGCGTCCTGGTCCTTCGTCGATCAGTCCGTCAACGTCCCGCTCGTCGCGCAGACGAACCCGACCGGCCCCGGCGCCGCGCAGGACCTCGACGGCGACGGCGACCCCGACCTCGTGGTCGTCTCCGGTCCGGGTTCGACCTTGAACGTGTTCCGCAACGACGGCTCGTTCACGTTCACCGACGTCACCGCGCTGCTGCCGAGCGAGGCGACGATCGAGGCGGGCGGCGTCGAACTGTTCGACGCCGACGGCGATCGCCGCGTCGACATCCTGTTGCTTGCCGGCCCCGGCTCGGCGTCGAACCCGCCGCTCTCGAACGTTCTGCTGCGCAACCTCGGATCGTTCCAGTTCCAGGCGGTCGCGCTCCCCGACGTCGCCGGCCTCGTGCGCGACGTCGCCGTGTTCGACGCCGACCGCGACGGCGACCTCGACCTCGCGTTCGCGAACGGCTCCGACGGAGTGCACGGCGGCGAGACGGCCGACCCGAACGCGCTGCTGGTGAACCAGGGCGGCAGTCAAGGCGGCGTCCGCGGCACGTTCGTCATCGACGCCACGTTCAAGAACGCCGCGTGGAACGGCCCGAGCTTCAACCTCGCGGTCGCGTCCGGCGACATCGACAACGACGGCGACGCGGACCTCTTCTTCGGTCGTGCGGACACGCAGGCAGTCGACGGCGTGCCGGGCCAGCCGAACGTCCTCCTTCGCAACGACGGCGGCCTCGCGTTCACCGACGTCAGCGCCTCGAATCTGCAGCCGCTCTTCTCGGACAACACCGAGGGCGCGCGTTTCGGCGACCTCGACGGCGACGGCGACCTCGACCTGATGGTCGCGAACTCCGTGTTCTCGATCGGCCCCGCGAGCTCCGGCGACTTCTACAGAAACCAGGGCAACGGCGTGTTCGTCGAGGACACTGCTGCGTTCCCGCAGACCGTGGAGAGCGAAAACGCGCTGCGCCTCGGCACGCGGCTCGTCGACGTCGACCTCGACGGCGACCTCGACGTCGTGATGTTCCTGCACGAGTTCTTCGACTTCAACGGCTCGAGCGGTCTCCCGACCGGCGGCGACGATCAGCTCTTCGTCAACCAGGGCGGCGCGCAGGGCGGAGTGAACGGCACGTTCGCTCTCGACGCGAGCTACTCGTCCGGCGGCATCTTCGTCACGTCCGATCAGATCTGGGCCGACTTCGACCTCGACGGGGACGACGACGCATGGATCTCGAACCTCGGCTACCTGCTCGGCGGCCCGCCGCCGCAGAGCCGCATCTTCGAGAACACGCGAATTCCGTGATCTGAAGCGCTTCCTCGCCAGCGCTCGTCGCCGGCGCGCGGAGTCCGCGCGCCGGCGGCTGACGAATCAGTCGAGCGACAGCGCGCTCTTCACGCGGCTCCACGGCACGAGCTTGAAGTTCTGGTTGCCGCGATCGTCGCGGTCGTCCTGCACCACGAGCATCCCGGCGTCGAACGGCGCGGGCAGCGCCGCGGTCGAGATCTCGATGCCGTCGGTGTGCGTCACCTCGTCGGTCGAGTCGCCGGCGCCGACGCGGAACAGCCCGACGAACGCGTTGTCGCCACCACGTCCGTAAACGGCGAAGTCGTTCGAGCCCTGGCATGAGACGACGAGGAATCCGGCGCCGGCGGGGCCATGCGCGAGCGCGAGACCCTCGATGTCTCCGACCAGATGGCCGCCGTCGCGGATGGAGTCGACGAGCCGCCGCGCCGTCGCGTCGTCCGCCTCGGCGGGGTACCACCACACGCCGACCGATTCCTCGGAGACGTACAGCGCGCCGGTCTCGTCGTCCGCGACGCAACCTTCGGACTCGGAGCCGATCAGCAGCGTCCGCGCGAGCCGCGAGCTCAGCGCGCCCGGCGCGCTCTCGAACAGTTCGAACTGCTCCGCGACGTAGGCCTCGTCGTCCTCGCCCACCACGAACACCGAGAGTGCTCCGGTTCTCGCACTCCGGTAGAGGCACGTGCCGCCGACGCGGATCGGGCTGCCGATGCGACCGCCGGGGATCTCGGCGAGTGTGCGCGACTTCGTGTCGAGCTCGAGCAGCACGATGTCGTCGTCCGCCGGGTTCGTCGTCGCGACGAGCGTGATCGTGCGCCCGTCGAACGGGACGCCGGCGCGCAGGTCGACGTTCTCCGCGCCGAAGTGGTCGAGGTACTGCAGCTCGCGACCGCTGAGGTCATACACGCCGAGCCCGCCCTCCTTGTCGGTTCCGATCACGACGGGGCGCGCGGGATCGGACGGATCGACCCAGATCGCCGGGTCGTCCGCGGCGTCGCCGGAGTGCGGGACGTTGTCCGTCTCCGCGTGCGCGGTGACGACGCGCGCGGCGTCTCGCTGCACGGATCCGCGCAGGTGACGCCACGCGAGCAGCCCGACCGCCGACAGGGCGGTCACTGCGACGACGGCGACTCCGAAGCGGAGGACACGCATGGGAACCGGACGTTCGCGCGGGAGCATGATCCGTTCATGAGCGCGAGGTCAAGCTCACGCACAGCGCTACAGTGCCCGCGGACTCGCGTGCACATCCGGAGGACGGACCGTGACTCTCGAAGCGACGATCGCGG
Organism: uncultured Phycisphaeraceae bacterium; assembly: GCA_964580365.1. Taxonomy (GTDB): domain Bacteria; phylum Planctomycetota; class B15-G4; order B15-G4; family JADJEK01; genus CAZBOK01. The sequence goes on along the minus strand of CAZOLL010000304.1, from coordinate 1,252 downwards.
CGCTCCTGCTCACGTTGTCGGCGCCCGCGTGCGGAGGGGACGGACGCGCGTTCGTCGGCAACCCGAAGGGCGGGAAGATCCTCGCCGTCGAGGACCGTTGGTGAGCGACGCCCCGGTTCTCTCCGCGCGCGGCATCACCGTCACGTTCGGCCGCCAGCGCGTCCTCGACGCCGTCGATTTCGAGGTGCGGCGCGGCGAAGTGCACGTGCTCGCCGGAGGAAACGGCGCCGGGAAGTCGACGCTCATCCGAGTGCTGTCCGGAGCCGTCGTCCCGGACGCGGGCGAGATCCGCCTCGACGGCGCGCCCGTCCGATTCTTCGGTCCGGCCGACGCGCTCGCCGCCGGAATCGCGGTGGTGCACCAGGAGCTGATGCTCGTTCCTTCGCGCACGGTCGCGGACAACCTCTTTCTCGGCCGCGAGCGCTGTCGCGGGCTCGTCGTCGACGATCGCGCGCAGCGCGACGAGTCCGCCCGCATCCTCGCCTCGCTCGACCTTTGCGTCGACCCGTCGACTCCCGTCGAGGACCTCCCGCTCGGCGTCCGCCAGCTCGTCGAAATCGCTCGCGCTCTCGCCGGCGCAGCGCGCGTGCTCGTCCTCGACGAGCCGACCAGTGCGCTCGACGCGCGCGAGTCGGAGCGGCTCTTCGATCGCATCGCGGAGCTGAAGCGCCGCGGCGCCGGCATCGTGTACATCACGCACCGAATGGACGAGATCGACCGCCTCGCCGATCGAGTCACGGTGCTGCGCGACGGGAAGAACGCCGTGACCGGCCCCGCGGCGGACGTGCCGCGCGAGCGCATCCTGCGCGCGATGCTCGGACACGATCCCGAACCCACCGCCGCGCGCACCTCGGGAATCGCAGTAGGACCGGGAAACGATCCGCCGCTGCTCGCGCTCGATGGATTCGGCACGACCGCCGGAGCCGGCGGCGCGCCGCCGCTCGACGGGATCTCCCTCGCCGTCCTGCCCGGCGCGATCGTCGGCGTCGGCGGCGTGCAGGGCTCGGGCGCTTCGTCGCTGCTGCGCGCGCTGTTCGATGCCGGCGCCGCCGGACGCACGCGCGGCACGGTCACGATCGACGGGAAACCGTACGTTCCGCGCGACCCGCGCCGCGCGCTCGACGCCGGGCTCGCGCTGTTGACGAATGATCGTCAAGGCGACGGACTCCTGCTCGACCTCGACGGCGTCGAGTACGCCACGCTCGCCGCGCTCCCCCGCGTCTCGCCGCGCGGGAGCGGCGCGCGGGCGGCC
>CAZOLL010000303.1:0-5675 GCA_964580365.1 uncultured Phycisphaeraceae bacterium | reverse complement strand
GGCTCTTCCGCGTTCGCCGCGCGCGCCGCGCCCGCCGCGCCGGCGATCAGCAGCGCCGCGAGCGCGACCGGAGCGAGACGCCGGGCGCGCGCGACGGACTCCGCGAGAAGGAACAGCACGAGAGCGCCCGCCGCGAACCACTGGTAGCGCTCGTGCTCGCGCTTCCGGCGATCGGAGGTCGACTCACCCGCGCGCAGGTCTTTCAGGTACCGGTCGTACACGTCTCCGAGATCGTAGGTGCCGGTGCGCGCGGGGACGTACGCGCCTCCGGTCTCGAGCGCGATCTGCTCGAGCGTCGACTCCCCGAGCTTCGACCACACTTCCTGCCCGTCATGCTTCAACCACGCCCGCTCGCCGACCATGCCGCGCGTCGGGGAAACCGGGATGCGCGCGCCCTGCGTCGGGTCGCCGATCCCGACCGTGAACACCTTCACTCCCTGCTCGCGCGCCGCCTTCGCGGCCTCGAGCGGGAAGCTGTCCTGGTCGTCGCCGTCGGTGATCAGCACGAACGCGCGGTCGCGGTCGGCCGACGGCCCGGCCAGCTCGAGCGCGGTGCGCAGCGCGTCGCCGACGGCGGTGCCTCCGCGCGGCACGGAGTCGGGGCCGAGGTCCGCGAGCACGCTCTCGAAGAACGCATGATCGATCGTCAGCGGGCAGACGGGAACGGCCTTGCCCGCGAACGCGACGAGGCCCACGCGGTCGCCGCGCACGCGCGCGAGGAGATCGTGGACGTACGCTTTCGCACGGTCGAGCCGGTTCGGCGGCACGTCCTGCGAGAGCATCGACCGCGACACGTCGAGCACGACGACGAGGTCGGCACCGCGGCGCGTCACCTGCTCGTAGTACACGCCGAACCGCGGACGCGCCGCCGCTACCGCGAGCGCCGCGAACGCCGCGATCGCGAGCACACCGCGCGCGAGGCGGCGCCGGTCGACTCCCGCCGGGACGAGCCGCGCGAACAGCGCGGGCTCCGCGAAGCGATCGGCCGCGGCGCGGCGAGCGCGGCCCTCGAAGAACAGCACGAGGGCGAGCGGGACGACCGCCCACAGCGCGAGCAACAGCTCCGGGCGCGCGAAGGAAACGTCCGTCACGGGAAGCTCCGCAGCCACAGCCGGCGCGCGAGGAACTCGGCGAGCAGGAGCAGGAGCGCCGGGTACAGCGCGTACTCGAACAGCTCGCGGTACTGCGTGTAGACCACGCCCTCGGTCGTCGTGCGCTCGAGCGCGTCGATCTCCTCGTACACGTTCTTCAGCGCATCGGAGTCGCGCGCGTTGAAGTACCGCCCGCCGGTCGACGCCGCGATCTGCTTCAGCGCGCCCTCGTTCATCGTGACCATGTGCTGCTCGGTGAAGCGGCGGCCGAAGCCGTCCTCGACGAGGAACGGCGCGGGACCATTCGAGCCGATGCCGATCGTGTAGACCTTGACGCCCGCCGCCTTCGCGAGCTCCGCGCCCTCCTCCGGGGACAGGGCGCCGGCGGTCTGATCGCCGTCGGAGAGCAGGATCACGATGCGGCTCTTCGTCTTCGCGTCCTTCACGCGCTCGACGGCGAGCGCGAGGCCGTCCCCGATCGCGGTCTGGCCGTCCTCGCGGGCGAACTGAGGATCCCGGGCGGCGATGCCGGGGTCGACGCCGATCCCCGCTCGCTTCACGTCCTTCAGCGTCTCGAGCAGCGCGTCGTGATCGAGCGTGAGCGGGCAGCGGCTCTCCGCGAAGCCGCCGAACGCGACGAGCCCGATCCAATCGTCCGGGCGGCCCTGGAGCTTGCCGTCGCCCGCGACGAACGACCGGAACACGCGCTTCACCGCGTCGATCCGCTCGACGGGCCGTCCCTCGTCGTCCTTGAAGTCCATCGCCGCCATCGAGCCGGAGCGGTCGATCGCCATCGCGATCGAGATCCCGTCGGCCCGGACGCGAAACTCCTCGCGCCCCTGCTGCGGTCGTGCGAGCGCGACGACCAGGAGCACGAGGCCGGCGACGCGCAGGAACGGCAGGAGCCGCGCGAGCGCCTGCCGCGCGGTGCGCGGGGCACCGGCGAGCGGCGCGACGCTCGAGAACTTCGCGGCCGGGCGCGCTCTCCTTCGCGCCGCGAAGAACGGCAACACGATCGCGGGCAGGAGCGCGAGCAGCCAGAGTGGATCGTGCAGCAGGAGCCCGTTCATCGCGCCGCCGCCGAAAGCGCGGCATCGCGCGCCTCGAGCCCGCAGAACCGCCGAGCGCGAGCGAGGGAGTCTGCGATGTCGTCCCGCGACGGACGCCCCGCCGCGAACTTCACGAGGTCCGCCGCCTCGAGGAACGCGCCGAGCCGCTCGCGCGTCTCGCGGTCGAACACGCCGCGCGCCTGGCACGCGCGCAGAAACTCCTCGGTCGTCTGCTCCGGCGCGCGGATGCCGGTCGTGCGCTCGACGTAGCGGCGCACGATCGCCGTCAGCTCGACGTAGAACGTCGCGAGCTCGCCGCGCGCGACCGGGTCGTCGGCGAGCAGCCGCTCGAGCTCCGAGCGCGCGAGCTCTTCCGCGGTCGGCGGCACGACGGGCCGGCGGCGACGGCGCGCGAACAGGAGGACGAACGCGGCGAGCAGCACGACGAACCCGGCCGCCGACGCGATCACGAGACCCCACCGAACGGGGTGCGGCACTTCGATGCGTCGCGGCTCGATCGGCGGGCGCAGTCGATCGAGCGACGCCGCCTCGCCGTCGTGGGGAACGCCGACCGTCACGCGCAGCGGGTCGGTCGTGATCTCGTGCGGCTCCGCGTCGCCGTCGGTGGTGAACGCGACCTTGATCGGCGCGATCACCTGCTCGCCGGATTCGAGGGGCTCGAGCCGGCAGATCCGCTCCTGGGTCTTCTCGCCGGTCACGGTGTCGACGCGCGCGGGCGGGTCGCGGAGGTCGAGCACGCGGAAGGCGCCGGCGTTCGACGGGTCGGTCGAAAACGGCGGCAGGGTCGCGGCCGCATGCGCGCCGGTCACGACCGTGAGCGTAAGCGTCGGCTCGTCCGAGAGCGCGGGCGCGCCCGGCGAGAGCGCGAGCGTGACACGCACGGGGCCCTTCTCGGCGGTCACCACCGCACTCGCCGGCGCGGACGCGGCGGCGGTTTCCGTCCGCGGCGCGGCGTCTTGCCTCTCGCACGCCGTGTGCGACGCCGCGACTGCCAGCGCGAGAGCGAACGCGGCTCGGTTCACCGGCGCTTCTCCCGCGCGCGAAAGAAGCGGTGGAGCGATTTCTCGTACGGCTCGGCCGTCGAGAGCCGGAGCGCGTCGATGCCGGCGGTCTTGAACAGGCGGTCGAGCCGCGCGCGACGATCGGCGGCGTCCTTCGCGAACCACTCGCGCACGCGCGCGCTCGACGTGTCGAGCTCGACGCGCACACCGGTCTCCGCGTCCTCGAGCGTGAGCTGCCCGACGTCGGCGAGCGCGAACTCGCGCGGGTCCTCCGCGGTGATCGCAACCAGCTCGTGACGGCGGTTCACGCGCTTCAGCTCGCGCTCGGCGTCGGAGTGCCACTCGAAGTCGGAGAGGAGGAACACCACCGACCGGCGGCGCGCGACGCGCGCGAGGAATTCGAGCGCCTGGCGCGGGTCGGCCGGGCGCGCGACGGGCCGCGCCGCGACGATCTCGCGCAGGAACCGCAGCACGTTCTGCGCGCCCTTGCGCGGCGGCAGGTACTTCACCGTCGTGTCGCAGAACAGGAGCAGGCCGACCTTGTCGTGGTTCTTCAGCGCCGAGAACATCAGGAGCGCCGCGACCTCGATCAACATCTCGAGCTTCGTCGAGCGCACCGTGCCGAACGCCCCCGACGCCGACACGTCGATCACGAACATCACCGTCAGCTCGCGCTCCTCGCGGAAGCGCTTGACGAAGGGCGCACCGGCGCGCGCGGTGACGTTCCAGTCGATCGTGCGCACTTCGTCGCCGGGCTGGTACTCGCGGACCTCGTCGAACTCCATTCCGCGCCCGCGGAAGACGGAGTGGTACTCGCCGGCGAACAGGTCGTTCACCGCGCGGCTCGCCGTGATCTGGATCCGGCGTACCTTCTTGATGATCTCGGCGACGGAGAGCTCGGCCATCTCGGTCAGGGCACCGGCACTTCGCCGAGGATGCGGTCGATCACCTGCTCGGCGCTCACCTCCTCCGCCTCCGCTTCATAGGAGAGGATGACGCGGTGGCGGAGCACGTCGTGCGCGACGTCCTTCACGTCCTGCGGCGTGACGTAACCGCGACCGTTCAGGAACGCGAGCGCGCGAGACGCGAGCGCGAGGCAAATCGACGCGCGCGGCGAGGCGCCGAACTGGATCAGCGGCGCGAGCGATTCGAGCCGGTGCTTCTTCGGCTCGCGCGTCGCGGCGACCAGCGCGAGCACGTAGTCCTTCACCTTGTCGTCGAGGTAGATCATCGAGACGACTTCGCGCATCGCGAGCACGTCGGCGCGCGACGCGACGGTGCGCACCGTGGGCGCGGCGCCGGTCACCGCGAGGTCGATCACGCGGCGCTCGTCCTTCGGCTCGGGGTAGTCGACGCGCACCTTCAACATGAAGCGGTCGACCTGCGCTTCGGGCAGCGGGTACGTGCCTTCCTGTTCGATCGGGTTCTGCGTCGCCATGCAGAGGAAGAGCGGATCGAGCTCGTAGGTCGTGTCGCCGATCGTGACTTGCCGTTCCTGCATCGCCTCGAGCAACGCCGACTGAACCTTCGACGGCGCGCGGTTCACTTCGTCGGCGAGCAGGAACGTGGTGAAGACGGGCCCCTTGCGGGTCGTGAATCCGCCGTCGCGCGGGTTGAAGATCAGCGTGCCGATCAGATCCGCGGGCAGGAGGTCGGGGGTGAACTGGATGCGCTTGAAGCCGAGGTCGAGCGCGCCGGCGAGCGTTTTGATCGTGAGCGTCTTCGCGAGGCCGGGCACGCCTTCGAGCAGCACGTGACCGCCGGTGAGCAGGGCGAGCAGGAGCCGCGACACCATCTGGTCCTGGCCGACGACGACCTTCGACACCTCGGTGCGGATCCGATGCAGCGTCTCCGCCTGCGTCGCGACCCGGTCCTTGATCTGCTGCACGTCGATCGGCATGGCTCGCTGGTCCGTCCGGTCTCGGGAAAAGGGGCGCGCAGTCTACGCGGCGCGGATGCGCTCCGTTGGCATGATGGTCGCCGATGCCGCCTCCCCCGCCGCGCGCTCTGCTCCTCGACTTCAACGGCACGCTCTGCGAGGAAACGCCGCCCCGCCACGTGATCTATGCGCAGACCGCTCGCAGGAAGGGCATCGACGTCGCGGACGCGGACGTGCTCGCGGCGATGAAGGAGGCGCACGCGGCGCTGCCGAGGTCGATCGACGGGCACTTCCGGTACACGGAGCGCTGGTTCCACGCGTTCGTCGAGTTCGTGTTCGCCCGTCTCGGCCGGCCGGATGCGGCGGCGGTGCTGTTCGCCCCGTTGATCGAAGTGTTCTCGAAGAAGGACACGTTCCGGCCGTTCGCCGAGGTGGTCGCGGTGCTGAAGCGCGTGAAGGGCGCGCGCATCCCGCTCGCCGTCGTCTCGAACTGGGGTCCGCGTCTGCCGGCGATCCTCACGCAGCTCGGTCTCGCGAACGACTTCGCCGCGATCGTCGCATCGGCGATCGTGCGGATGGAAAAGCCGGACCCGGCGATCTTCCGGCGTGCCGCGTCGCTCGTCGGCGTCGCCCC